>JBAQGP010000291.1:0-3073 GCA_049287845.1 Solirubrobacteraceae bacterium
AGCGAGTCCCGTCACCCCGAGCACCGCCGCAACGAGCCCGGCGGCGACACGGCGGATGACGGACGTGGGCCGGCTCAGGCCCACGACGCAGGAAGCTCCGGCTGGCGAGCCACTCCCTCGCGCAGAGCCGCCTGTTGCCACGGGTTGGGCCGTTCGGGCGAGCGCGCCGACCGCGGTGCGGTCTCGCGCATGAACCGTTCGAGGGCGGCCACGACCGCGGCGGCCTCCTCCTCGGAGGCACCCGGGGCCACGATCGCGAGCTTCGGGCGTCGATTCATTGCGTTATCAAAGGTATCGTCAGTCTTGCTTGTCAGCTTTACCTGTTCTTGACTACCCCACAATTCTGACTGCTGTGCCGCCGTCGGACGCGATTGCGCGGGTTCGCGAGGCGTTTCTGCGCTTTCACGCCGGAGATTGGTCGATGCCGGCCAAGGTCTACCTGCAGAGCCCCCCTTTCGGTGATTTCCGGGCGATGCCGGCGCGCGGCGGAGGTCTCGCGCTGCTGAAATGGATCACCTCCTTCCCGGGCAATCCCGGCCGTGGCCTGCCGACCGTCATGGGGGTCATCTGCCTCTCAGACGCCGAGACCGGCGCGCCGCTGATGCTGCTCGACGCCCGCGCCGTGACCGCGCTGCGCACCGGAGCGGTGGCGGCGGTCGCGACGCAAGCGCTGGCATCGGCAGACTCGACGACCGTGGGCATCATCGGCTGCGGGCTGCACGGCGCATGGGCCGGGCGCTGCCTCGCCGCCGCCGGCTACTCCGCCGGTGTGTGCTCGGATCCCCGCGACGAGGTCGCCGCCGCCCTCGCGAACGAGCTGGGGTGGTCGACGGGGACGCGGGCCGAGGCCGCGCGCTGCGACGTGGTCTGCTGCGTCACGCCCGGGGCCGAGGTCGTCATCGATGTCGGTGACCTGCGGGCGGGCATGCACCTCAACATGCTGGGCGCCGACGGACCGGGTAAGGCCGAGGCGACGGTCGGCGCCGTGGCGGCCTGCACGCTGTTCTGCGACGAATGGGCGCAGGCATCGCACGGCGGGGAGCTGACGGGCGCCATCCAGGCCGGACTGGTGGCACGCGATCAGGTCACCGAACTGGGCGACGTGCTCGCCGGCGAGGCGATCGGGCGGCCGGAGGTGGGCGGCGATCAGCTCGTGACCCTGTTCGACTCGACCGGGTTGGCCATCCAGGACCTGGGGGTGGCGCGCGCCGCCTACGACGCGTGGCGCGAGGGCAGCGTGCAGGCCCAGGAGGTCACGCTGTAGCGCGAACGCGAACGCGGCTAGAGCGGGATGTTGCCGTGCTTGCGGCGGGGGCCGGGCTCGCGCTTGGTCTGGAGGGTCTGAAGCGCCGTGATCACCGTTGGGCGGGTCTCGTGAGGGACGATCACGTCGTCGATGTAGCCGCGCTCGGCCGCGACGTAGGGGTTGGCGAAGTGCGCCTTGTAGTCATTGATGAGCTTCTGTCGCCGCGAATCGGGCGTGGGCGAGGAGGAGATGTCACGGCGATAGACGATGTTGACCGCGCCCTCGGGGCCCATCACGGCCACTTCGGCCGTCGGCCAGGCGAAGTTGAAGTCAGCCGCCAGGTGCTTTGACCCCATGACGTCGTAGGCGCCGCCGTAGGCCTTACGCGTGATGATCGTGATCTTGGGGACCGTCGCCTCCGCGTAGGCGTAGAGCAGCTTGGCGCCGTGGCGGATGATCCCGCCCCACTCCTGGGTGGTCCCGGGCAGGAAGCCGGGGACGTCGCAGAAGGTGAGGATGGGGATGTTGAACGCGTCGCAGGTGCGGATGAAGCGCGCGCCCTTCTCCGAGGACTCGATGTCGAGCACCCCGGCGAGCTGCGAGGGCTGGTTGCCGACCACGCCGATCGAGTGGCCGTCCAGCCTGGCAAAGCCGCACACGAGGTTGCGGGCGTAGTGCTCGTGGACCTCGAAGAACTCCCCGTCGTCGACGACGAGGTGGATCACGTCGCGCATGTCGTACGGCTTGTTGGGGTTGTCCGGAACGATGGAGTCGAGCTCGGGGTCCGCACGCAGCGGATCGTCGGTCGCCATCACCCGCGGCGGCGTCTCCAGGTTGTTCTGAGGCAGGAAGCTGAGCAGGTAGCGCGCATCCGCCAGGCACGTCTCCTCGTCCTCGGAGGCGAAATGGGCGACCCCGGACTTGGAATTGTGAGACATCGCCCCGCCCAGCTCCTCGAACCCGACCTCCTCGCCGGTGACCGTCTTGATCACCTCGGGACCGGTGATGAACATGTGCGAGGTCTCCTTGACCATGAAGACGAAGTCCGTGATCGCCGGCGAGTAGACCGCCCCGCCCGCGCACGGGCCCATCACCAGCGAGATCTGGGGGATGACGCCGCTGCAGCGGACGTTGCGCAGGAAGACGTCGCCGTAGGCGCCGAGTGAGACGACGCCCTCCTGGATGCGGGCGCCGCCGGAGTCGTTGATCCCGATCACGGGGCAACCGATCTTGGCCGCCAGGTCCATGATCTTGCACATCTTCTCGGCCATGACCTCGCCCAGCGAGCCGCCGAAGACGGTGAAATCCTGGCTGAACACACACACGCGGCGCCCGTCGATGGTGCCGTGGCCGGTGACCACCGCGTCGCCGTAGGGGCGGTTGCGCTGCATGTCGAAGTCGAGCGTGCGATGGCGGACGAACACGTCGAGCTCCTGGAAGGAACCGGGATCGAGTAGCTTGGCGATCCGCTCGCGGGCGGTGAGCTTGCCCTTCTCGTGCTGCTTGTCGACCGCCGCTTGGCCGGCGTTGTGGATCGCGTGCTCGCGCAGCCCCTCGAGCTGGGCCAGCTTTTCCTCGTAGGTCTCGGGAGCCTTGTCTCGCATCATGGCGGGCGAGTCTACGGTGGGGCGGCGCACGGGGCGGCGCCGGCCGTGAGCCAAATCTCAGGGATGAATCCAGGGATGGCGATCTTGTCGCTCCGGATCCCCGGCTCGCACCCGCCTCTTCTCAGGCGCGCGAGTAGGGGCGGTGGTGGGCCATGCCCAGGCTGTCGAGCGCGGCGATGAGCGCGTCCTCGCCCGGGCGCTGGGGCGGCTCGGGTAAGGC
>JBAQGP010000292.1:0-2272 GCA_049287845.1 Solirubrobacteraceae bacterium
CCGTCTCGCTCTACACCAACGGCCCCTTCACCGACCTCTGCCGCGGCCCGCACGCGCCCACTACCAAGCGCATCAAGGCCTTCAGGCTCCAGTCGGTCGCAGGCTCCTACTGGCGCGGGGACGCCAGCCGCCAGATGCTCACGCGCGTGTATGGGACCGCGTTCTTCTCCGACAAGGACCTCAAGGCGTTCGAGGAGATGCTGGAGCGGGCCCGCGCCAACGACCACCGCAAGCTCGGCCGCGAGCTGCGCCTGTTCACCTTCTCCGAGCTCGCGCCCGGGATGCCCCTGTGGCAGCCGGCCGGGATGGTCGTCTGGAATCAGCTGACCGACCTGTGGCGCACCGAGAACCGCCTGCGCGGCTATCGCGAGGTCAAGACGCCGATCCTGTTTGACGTCGAGCTGTTCAAGGCGTCGGGCCACTGGGACAACTACCGCGACAACATGTACTTCACCGACGTCGAGGACCATCCGATGGGCCTCAAGCCGATGAACTGCCCCGGCCACGTCCAGCTGTTCAAGGACGTGCCACGGTCTCACCGCGAGCTGCCCATCCGCTTCTCAGAGCAGGGCCTGGTGCACCGGCACGAGCCCAGCGGAACCCTGCACGGGCTGATGCGCGTCCGCCACATCACCCAGGACGACGCGCACATCTTCTGCCTGGAGGAGCAGATCGAGGACGAGGTCGCCGGATGCCTGGACTTCGGCTTCGCGCTCTACGACGTCTTCGGGTTCGAGCCGCACCTCGAGCTCTCCACCCGGCCCGAGAAGCGGCTGGGCGCGGACGAGATGTGGGACCGCGCCGAGGCGGCGCTCAAGAACGCGCTGGACCGCAAGGGCCTGGACTACGAGATCAACGAGGGCGACGGCGCCTTCTACGGCCCCAAGATCGACCTGCACATGCGCGACTCGCTCGGCCGTTCGTGGCAGCTCGGCACCATCCAGCTCGACTACCAGATGCCCGAGCGTCTCGACGCCTCATACGTGGGCGCCGACAACTCCGAGCACCGCCCGGTGATGATCCATCGCGCCCTGCTGGGGTCCTTTGAGCGCTTCATCGGGATCCTCATCGAGCACTACGGCGGCGAGTTCCCGGTGTGGCTGACGCCCACCCAGGCGATCGTGCTGTCAATCGCGGACCGCCATCTCGAGTACGCGCGCGGGGTCAACGCCCGCCTTCACGAGGCCGGCGTCCGATCCGAGCTCGACGATCGGACCGAGTCGGTGGGACGCAAGATCCGCGATGCCGAGCTGCGCAAGATCCCCTACATGCTCGTGGTGGGCGATCACGAGGCCGAGCACGACGAGGTCAGCGTCCGCGAGCATCGCACCGGAAACACGGGAGCGGTGGCGGTGGACGCGTTCGCCCGGCGGGTGCTGGAGGAGACAAAGTCGCGCTTGACGGGCTGAAAACGCCGCTATACTCGGCGGCGTTGATCCAACTTCACGACACACGGCGCGGCCCCGCTTGACCCAGACGGCCGCTGCACGCAGCTAGTGCCGGTTCCCAGACGGTTTGACCGGCGCCCGCCCGAGCGGGACCTCACTCGGACCAACGAGCGCATTCGTGTGCCCGAGGTCCGCCTCGTCGGCGAGGACGGCAAGCAGATCGGCGTCATCAAGACCTCCGAGGCGCTGGCGTATGCCCAGGAGCGCGACTTGGACCTGGTCGAGGTGGCTCCCGATGCGCGCCCGCCCGTGTGCCGTGTGCTCGACTACTCCAAGTTCAAGTACGAGCAGGCCCAGAAGCTGAAGGCCGCGCGCAAGCACCAGCAGCAGATCACGATCCGCGAGATCAAGTTCCGGCCCAAGATCGCCCAGAACGACTACGACACCAAGAAGGGCCACGTCAAGCGCTTCCTGCTCGGCCGGGACCGCGTCAAGGTGACGATCATGTTCCGCGGCCGCGAGGTCACCCACCCCGAGCGCGGCACCGCGCTGCTGGACAAGCTGGCGGGCGAGCTCTCCGAGATCGCCGTGGTCGAGCAGACCCCGCTCCAGGACGGGCGCAATATGACGATGATGCTGGCTCCCTCCAAGGCCGTGCTGGCCGCGGAGAAGGACGGTAAGCCGGCCTCCGAGGGCGACGTTGCGGGCGCGAAGGGTGAGGGTGATGGGCGGCAGAACGGGTCGGCCGACAGCGCCCCGCCTACCCCGAGTGACGCCGGCGGCGGGTCCACGCCGGCTCCGGGTGACGCCGCTGAGAGCGCGACGCCGGCTGCGGGTGACGCCGCTGAGAGCGCGACGCCGGCTGCGAGTGACGCCGCTGAGAG
>JBAQGP010000293.1:0-4014 GCA_049287845.1 Solirubrobacteraceae bacterium
AAGAGCCCGCAGCGTGCGGCGAGAGAGATGTGAGTGAGTGGACATGACCGGTCCGGCCCGCGTGGACGGCGCGGCGTTACACACCGGTGGCGACGTAACGACAGCGACGCTCGGAGGACCAGTGCGCGCAGACGGGCGCACGCCCGACACCCGCGACAGAGAGGCAGACCGATGAGCACCACCGCCGTCAACGAGGGAATTGCCAGCCTGATGGGCGAGCTCGCCGCGCCCGCCGGCCAGGCCGACCCCTACCCCATCTATCGCCGCATGCACGAGCTGGGCGAGGCGGTGCACGCCCCGGACGGCACGGTCGTCGTCACCGGGTACCGCGCCAGCGCGGCGGTGATCCGCGACAACCGCCTGCGTAAATCTCCGGGCGCCGTGCTGACCGCAGCGGGTCACCCGGACTGGGAGCGACGTCCGTCGCTGCGCATGCTGTTCGGGAGCATGCTCATGCTCAACCCACCGCAGCACACGCGGCTGCGCCGCCTGGTGTCGCGCTCCTTCACCGCCCAGCGCGTGGCGGCGATGCGGGAGGCGATCACTCGCATCGCCGAGGAGCTCTGCGATCGGCTGTCGGGCACTGTGGAGTTCGTCGACGCCGTCGCCTTCCCGTTCCCCGTAACCGTCATCGGCGAGCTCCTGGGCATCCCGGCCGCCGACCGCGCGATGTTCCAGCCGCTGGTCAGAGAGTGGACCTCAGTGCTGGAGCTCCTCCATCCGCTCGCGGTCGACAGCGCCGACGCCGCCGCGGTGCAGATCCAGAGCTACCTCCACCAGCTCGTGCGCGAGCGCCGCCGGCGGCCCGCCGACGACCTCATCTCCGCGCTGGTCGCCGTCGAGGACGACGAGCACCAGCTCACCGAGGAGGAGCTGGTGACGATGGCCGCGCTCATCCTGGCGGCGGGCTTCGAGACCACGACGGGACTGCTGGCCAACGGCTTCCTCACGCTGCTGGACACCCCGCACCAGGCCGATCGGCTGCGGCGCGAGCCCGCGCTGGCCAAGTCCGCGGTCGAGGAGCTTCTGCGCTATGACGCGCCGGTCCAGATCCTCTACGGCCGCACGGCCACCGAGGACATGGTCGTCGGCGATCTGCCGGTGCGCGCCGGGCAGCGCCTCATCAACCTCCTGGGCGCCGCCAACCGTGATCCGCGGCAGTTCTCCGAGCCCGACGAGCTGCGCCTGGATCGCGACGAGGGCCCCGGGCTGTCCTTCGGCGGCGGCATCCATCACTGCCTCGGAGCCGCGCTGGCTCGTCTCGAGGGCCAGGTGATGCTGCCCCTGCTCCTGCGGCGCTACCCCAAGGCGGCGCTCGAGGGCAGCCCCGTACGACGGGGCGGACTCATGATCCGCGGGTACACCTCGCTGCCCGTCGCGCTCGACGGATGACGCGCACGTCCGGGCCCTCCGCCGCGGATCTCTGTAACGCCACGCAGACTGGCGTGACTGAGGGAGCATGACCGACCCCCCCGCCGGCGCAGGCTACCGTCCACAGCAGGACAAGACCGCTATCGACAAGCTCTTGCAGGCCGTGGCCAGATCCCGGCTCGGCGGGTGGCTCTTCGTCAACGTCTTTCCCGCCATCGACCGCCGGCTCATCCCGCTCTCGCGCGGCCGGCTGAAGGTCGCCATCGGTCAGCCGATTCTGCTCTTGCACACCCGCGGCGCCAGGTCCGGAGAACCGCGAACGACTCCGCTGCTCTACACCCCGCATGGCGGCGCCTTCATCGTCGTCGCATCCAAGGCGGGCGCTCAGCACCACCCCGCGTGGTACCACAACCTGCGCAGCCATCCCGACGACCTGGCGATCGAGTTTGCCGGCCTCCGAGTGCCGGTACGGGCGCGGGTTGTCGATGGCCCCGAACGCGACCAGCTGTGGGCGCGTGTCAACGACAACTACAACGGCTATGAGGCGTATCAAGGACGCGCCGACGGTCGCACGATCCCGGTCATCGTGCTCGAGCCGATCGATCGGGACCCCGGTCAGTTGCCGCGAACGTGACCCGCGGCCATTCGTCCAAACTCGAAGACCGCCGTTCCGCTCGTCACCACCGGGTCCTGCGCGGCGAAATCACGCAGCGCCTGCTCGTCGTCTGTCTCGACGACCGCGAGCCCGTAGGAGCCGGCGTCCGTGAGAATCGGCCCGAACACGACCATCTCGCCGCGGTCGAGGTAGGGGCGCCAGTGGGCCGCGTGGCTGTTCATGATCTCTCGCTCGGAATCGGTCAGGGTCAGGGCGAAATCCGGGCGCGGAGCGATGAGTCGCAGGGCGAAGGCGGGCATGCGAGGACTCTACGCCAAGAGCCGGCCGCGTTTGCGACGTCGTCGCCGCAATGATCGACCCGCCGACCTCCCGGCGCCAAGCCCGGTTCAGAACTCGATGCGGCTCTCCGCGGGGAGCACGAGCACCGAGCTGCGAGCGCTGCTGAGCTCGTTGCGGACCTCCCCGGCGACGACCACATGACCTTTCGGCGCGCCGGCCTGCGAGCCGACCACGATCAGATCCACCGCTTCGGAGCTGGCGTCGACCACCGCGGCCCCGAGTCTGCCGGCAAGCGCCGCCGCCGTGGCCCGCGCGTCATCGTTGACCGGACCGGCGAAGGGCACCGCGATCGACTTGATCGCCAAATCGGTCCTGGCGCGTAGCCCGGCCGCGGCAACGGCGATCGCCACGCGGCCGCCCTCGAGCAGACGCTGCGCAGACATCCCAGGCTCCGCGCGGCCCACGGGCGTCCGGTAATCCGAGCCGAACACGATGATCGAGGCACCCACCCGCTGGGCGAGCTCGCCGAGAACCTCCCCGGTGGCCGCCCCCACCTCGACGTAACGATCAACCGAACCGTCCATCTGTGCCGCCCCCCGCTCCAAGCGCTGCTCGGCGTCGTGCTGGGCGATGTGCTCGCGCCGCGGGTCAAATTCTCTGGAGTGGCGCACGTAGGCCAGCGCGACCGCGGACCCGGTCTGCGCCAACAGCTTCCCGAGCGCCAGGGCATCGTCGTCGTTCGACGTGCCGTCGTAGGAGATCACGAGGTCAGCCGCCATCGGCGACAAGATATCCCAACCGCACGCGCACGCAGGCTTCCGCGACTCGCAGGGCGATCTCGCCCAGGCCATCGGACCGTAACGGGACCTCAGTTGCCTGACGGGGTGGGCGGGACCGGGTGCCCGTGGGTGTGGAGGTGGACGGGAAGGGCCCCGGGCGGGCGCTTGTCGTTGTCCTCGCGGTCGGCGTAGCGGTCATAGATCGCGAGGATCTCGTCCATCATCGCCGCGAGCTCTTGAGCGGTGAGGTAGGTGTGGGTGTCTGTCATAAACGCGGCGCGACGCCATTTGACCGGATAGCTCAGGCGTCGCGACCACCACTGCCGCAGGCGGCTGTGGGCGCTCTCGAGGATGGTCCGCTCCAGCGCCTCGCCCGCGGCGGCGGCGTCAGGCTCCGTCATGCCGGTGTCAAAGCTGCGCGATTCGCGGGTGGCTCGCCATGGTCGGCTGCGCCCGCGACCTTCGCCCGTTTCCTCCACGAACCCGTACTTGGCGAGGGTCTGGAGGTGCCACGACATGTTCCCGGGGCTCTCATCGAGCAGTTCCGCGGCCCGGGTGGCCGTGATTTCTCCGTCACGGCGCACCGCGTCGAGAAGCGCGACGCGCAACGGGTGCGCGAGCGCCCGCATGGCTCGGGCGTCGGTGACCAGCTGACGGCGTGGCGGCGACTTGGCGGCTCGGGACTCGTCAGCGGTGGTTGGGGCGTCACCCTCCGAGGCGGCCTGCCTGGTGCGAGACGGCCGGGGTTCAGACGGGCGGGTGGGGCGCACGGAGCGTGTCATCGGATCGATTGAATCGGCTCCGCGTCACCGATGCCCGCGCGCCGCCGGCGGATGTACGGCATTTCGTGGCGCGGCGAGCCGCAGCCCTATATCCACGAGCAGCCATCCGGCTCCGCGTCTGGCTGCCGCGGTGACACGGGATCGCCGGCTTGTGCGGCCGCGGCGGACGGCGCGCCCATCGTGCCGC
>JBAQGP010000294.1:0-12743 GCA_049287845.1 Solirubrobacteraceae bacterium
GCGGCGGACGTAGGCGGCGCCCGCTCCGACCATCGCCCGGCGGACGGCGGCCGGCGGCAGCGGGAGGAAGCCGTACTGCGAGCGGATCTCGTCGGGCAGCAGCGCGATGGTGATGAAGTTGACCGTCTGCACCAGGGGGCGGGCCAGCGTCCTCACCGGCGGTTCGAGCACGATTTCACGCGCGCGCCGGCGCGCCCAATCTCCCACGAACAGCTCGTCGCCGGTCAGCATCGCGTGTCCGTACTCCTCCAGCTCGTCCAGCGTCGCCGGCATCTCGCCGCGGCGCAGCCCGAACAGCCGCCCCACCACCCGGTAGTCGTCCCACAGCGCCGCCCGTCCCTCGCGGTCAAGCCGGCCCACGTAGGTCGTGTAGACGACGATCGCGGAGTCGACCAGCGAGTACAGGATCCACATGAGCAGGCTTGGGTCATCCGCGCGGTATGGCGCGCCCGCCGGGTAGCGACCGACCGCCTCGGGTAGGCGGCCGCGCACCGCACGGTGCATCGCCCGCACCCGGCGCGTGGCGCGGTCGGCCTCGGGGCGTGAGCCGAACGTGATCAGGCTCATGATCTTGGCGGTTCGGGCGAGCCGGACGTATGGGTCCTCCAGCGAGTCTGAGTGCGCGAGCAGGCCCGCCACGGCCAGCGGATGCGCCGCCTGCATCAACAGCGCCCGCGGCCCGGAGAGCGCCAACGCCCGTTCACGCAGCACGCGGCGGATCACCGAGTCATCGTCGAAGTAGCCCGGAGGCGTAGCCATACCGACACTCACGTTAGCTCGATGGCCTCGAGCGTCTCGCCGACCCGATCCGGCGCGTCGCCCGCGGGCGCCGACGTCCAGTCCGCGGTGTCGTAGTGACGCAGCGCCGGGAACGCCAGCGCGATGACGACGACCCCGAGCATGCACAACAGCCCTCCGGAGACGACCGAGAAGCGCACGCCCGCGGCGCCCGCCACGCTGCCGGACTCGATGTCGCCCAAGCGGGGGCCGCCGGTGACCACGAGCGAGAACGCGGCCGACATCCGCCCGCGCATGTGGTCGGGCGTGACGGTCTGGTTGATCGTGGAACGGCAGACGGCGGAGATCGAGTCGGCGGCACCGGCGACGGCCAGGAGCGCCACCGCCGGCCACAGCGAGCGCATCAGCCCGGCCACCGACACGGCCGTGCCCCACACCGCCACCGCCCAGATGACCACGACGCCCAGCCGGCGCGCATGGTTGATCCAGCCGGTGAGGAGGGCGGCGATGGTCGCGCCCGCCGGCACGGCGGCATACAGCGCGCCCGTGCCCGCCGCCCCGGCGTGGAACACGCTGACCGCCAGGACGGCGAACAGCGCACGGGGCATCCCGAACGTCATCGCCACCAAGTCGATGGCGAATGAGCCGACCAGGGCGCGATTGCCGCGCACGTAGCGCAGCCCCTCGCCGATCGACGCGAGGACCTTGGGGTGCTCGCCCACCACGATCGGAGGCTGGGGCGCGATTAAGAGCACCGTGGCGACGACCGCCAGGCAGCTGACGGCGTCGACGGCGTAGGCAGACTGCAGCCCCACGGCGGCGATGAGCAGCCCACCCAGCCCCGGACCCATCACCATCGACAGCGCCGACAGCCCGTAGCTGACGGCCAGCACGCGCGGTAGCCGCGGGCGGTCGATGAGGTTGGGCAGGAGCGCCGACATCGCGACGTTCTGCAGCGCGTTGCAACCCGCCAGCAGGCCGCCCAGCACGTAGAGCGCGGCCACCGGCGGCCGTCCCAAGGCCGGCAGGAGCGCCAGGGCGCCGGACGTGGCCACCAGCCCGATCTGCGACAGCAGCAGCAGGCGGCGGCGGTCCATGCGATCGGCGATGGCACCGCCCAGCAGCGACATCGCCACGAGCGGTACCACCTCCACCGCGCCGAGCAGTCCGACCACCAGTGCCGACCTGGTGAGCAGGTACAGCTGAAAGGGCAGCGCGACGAGCGTCGCCTGCGCCCCGAGGTTTGAGACGAAGCTGCCGCCGACGACCAGGCGGAGATCGCGGCTGTCGCGAAAGGGCGAGAGGTCCGGGCGCAGGCGGGGGAGACGCAACTCGGATGAGGCTAACCGGTGCGTCTCCCTCGCCTGGGGCCGCGACCGTCACCGGCCGCGGCGCGCAGCGATCTGCGTTTGCCGCCGTCAGTCGCTGCGCGTGCTCAGCTACGGACGGATGATCGAGGGCGAAGCTCGAAATACCTCAAGGGTAAGACAGAAAACGTGACGCACCCCGCGCACGCGATTGAGTCGAGGACGATGGGGGTAAGGCCACCTCACCATGAACACTGCCACCAGCTCACCCCCGCAGCAACTGCGTCGGCTCAAACGTTCCGGCGCTCTCGGTCACGTCGAGAACGAAACGCTCTTCGTCCGCTGGCAGCAGGGCGGTGACCGCCAGGCTCGCGACGAGCTGGTCCAGCGGTTCCTCCCCCTCGCCCGCAAGCTCGCCCGCCGTTACAGCGGCGCCCGTGAGCCATTCGACGATCTTCTGCAGGTGGCCAGCCTCGGCTTGGTCAAGGCGATCGACCGGTTCGACCTGAGCCGGGGAACGGCGTTCTCGTCGTTTGCCGTGCCGACGATCCTCGGTGAGCTCAAGCGCTACTTCCGCGACCTCGGCTGGGCTGTCCACGTACCGCGCGGCGCACAGGAGCGTGCGGTCAAGGTCGAAGAGGCCCAGCAGCAACTGAGCAGTCGCCTCAACCGGGCCCCGACGGTACCCGAGCTGGCCCAGTATCTCGAGTTCGACATGGAGGATGTTCTCAACGCGCTGGAGACCTCCCGCGCCCACCACGCCTGCTCGCTCGACGCCCCGTACGACGACGGCGAGGGCGAAAGTGGGACTATGGTCGAATCGTTCGGAGACCTGGATCCCAGTCTGCTGTCTGCCGACGACCGTGTGACGATCACGGCGGCCGCCGGGCAACTCCCCCAGCGGGAGCGCGAGGTGCTCACGTTGCGCTTCGTGCACGACCTCACGCAGACGCAGATCGCCGAGCAGATCGGCGTGTCCCAGATGCAGGTCAGCCGCATCCTGCGCCGAGCGATCGTGCATTTGACCGAGATCACCGAGGGCTGACTTCACGGGCGATCGGGTCTTCCGAGGCGTCTGCGTCGGTTTGTCGGCGGCGGCGCCTGGGAATCTGCACTGTACTGAGGTGATGGCCGAAGGCTCAACCGTTCGCCTGCGTCTCGAGAGCAGGCCACAGACCCTGACGATCGTTCGCGGGATGCTTGGCGGCGTTGCCGAGCTCCTATCGATCGACCCAGAGTTGCTCGACGACCTCAAGACGTCCGTCAGCGAGGCCTGCAACAACGTCGTGCTGCACGCCTACGGCGGAGAGCCCGGGCCCATGGAGGTCGGGCTCTTTGTCACCGACGATCAGTTCAGTGTCCGGGTCGTCGACGAGGGCGTCGGGATGCCGGCTCCGCCACCGGCGGGCGACGTCAGCCAGGGGATCGGCCTGTCGGTCATCCGGGCGCTCACCGAGGACGTCCAGTTCAGCTCGGCGCCGGGGGGAGGAACCGAGGTGCGGATGGACTTCGCCGTGCGCCGCGACGGCCGCAGGCTGTTCGAGACCCCGCCGCCCGCCTCCAACGACGGCGACATGACGCCGTCGGCCGGCGCGGAGGGGGAGGTGATCGTCTCGTTGTCGCCCGTGACGTTGCTGCCTTCCGTGCTGGGGCGTCTGGCGCGGACGCTGGCGGCCACCGCCCACTTCTCGCTCGATCGCTTCTCTGACGTCTATCTCGTCACGGACACACTGGCGGCTCACGCCTCGACCGCCGCGGACGGGCAGCGGGTCGAAGCCCGGCTGACCGCTCAGGATCGACGACTGGAGCTCGTCGTCGGTCCGTTCCGCAGGGGCACGGGATCACGGCTGGACACCCAGGCCGCCGATCACCCCGCCTCGCCGTTGGTGCTGCTCTCCGACCAGGTCTCGGTGCAGGACGCCGGCGACGCCGAGCTGCTGCGCGTGGTCGTGATCGACCACCGGCGCTGAGCCTCGGCTCAGCGCGCGTCGAGAAGCTCTTCGGGCGCGTCGACCAGCCGTAGCCGCTCAGCCACGCCGGTCAGGTCGAGTAGTCGCTGGACCTGCTGAGAGCCCTTGACCAGGGCCATCTCACAGCCTTCGCCGGAGAGTCGCTGGTGGACCCGGACGAGGATGCTCAGACCGGTCGAGTCCATGAAATCCAGTGCGCGCAGGTCGATCACCACAAGCTGGATGTCGGGCCCGGTGAGCTGATCGAGCTCGGCTTCCAGCTCCGGCCCGGAGGCCAGGTCGAGTTCTCCGGTCACGGCCACCACAGCGGCCGCACCATTTCTCCGGACCTCTACCTGAAACTGGTTCTGCACGGTGGTTCCGAGCCTACTGGTCTCGGCCCCGTCATGTGGTGGTGAGTTGGGCCCAACGTCAGGTTTGGAAGTGGCAAGACCTGGAAACGGTACTCATACCGGGAGATTCTATGCGTGAAACGCTTCCATCTCCGCACAGTCCCGTGTCCGGACTCGTGCATGAAGCTCTCATCTATCGCGATGAGGCCGAATTTGACGCGGCGATGCACGCATTCCTGCATGAGGCGGCGGCGGCGGGTGAGCCGGTCCTGGTCGCGCTCCCTGGTCCGCATCTTCGGCACGTGCGCGAGACGCTCGGTGATGTGATGGCCGACGCACGCGTCGAGGACCTCGAGAAGGTGGGGCGCAACCCCGGCTGTCTGCTCTCCATGATCGAGGAGTGGGTGGTGTCTCACGAGGGCCACGCCCGGGTCGTGTCGGAGGTGGTCTGGCCCGGTCGCAGTCACGCCGAAGCCGTGGAGGCGCTGCGCCACGAGGCCCTGGTCAACTACGCGCTGGCCGAGTCCGACGCCACGATCATGTCGCCGTTCGATGCGCGCCACCTCGACGGCGACATCCTGGCCGGCGTCGAGATGACCCACCCCACCGTCGTGGAGGGCGGGCAGCGCCGCGCCGGGAGCTCGTACACCGATCCTCTCAGCACCGCCTTTGGGCAGCTCTGGCCGCTCGAGGATCCGGCCGGTCCGGTATCCGAACATCGTCTGCATGGGAGCCTGCTGGAGTTGCGGCGGGCGATCGCCCAGGACCCGGCGCTCCGATCGCTGAGCCCCGAGCGCCGCTCTGACCTGGTGTTCGCCGTCAACGAGGCCGCCAGCAACGCGGTGAAGCACGGCAACGAGACCTGCATCACCCGGATCTGGCACGACGAAGGAGAGATCGTGTCCGAGGTGAGCTCGCTGTCGGGCATCGATGACGTGATGGCCGGCCGCCGGCGCCCCGCGGCTGACGCGCTGGGGGGCCGCGGCCTCTGGCTCATCAACCAGCTGTGCGACCTGGTGGAGATGCGCAGCGACACGTCCGGGATGACGCTGCGCATGCACATCAGAGAGCAGTGACCGCCTGGTTTGCCGGCACACGGGCCGGGTAGCGCGGCGGGCATGCCGGAATCCGCCTTCGAGCGCGAGCAGGAAGAGGCCGCAGCCGCCGAGGCGGCGGAGATCGGCGGACACCCCAGTTCCGAGCCGCCGCCGGTCGACGCCGATGAGCGTGACCCCGCCCAGGAGCCCGTGCGAGAGGCGGGCGGCGGCGAGGCCGAGGGCTTCGAGGAGGCCGAGCGCGAGCTCATCGAGCATGCCTCCCACGGCGATCAGCACGCGGCTCGGCGGGTGCTCGAGGACGCCCCCGGCGAGGTCGATGATCCGCGCGTCGCTCCGGGCGGCGAGCCCGACACTGAAGAGCTCCCTGACCCCTGACGGCTGACCGCGGGCGTCGACCGGACGACCCCGCGCGGCCCTATGCCGGTTGCGGGCGGTCCTGAGTCAGGTCGCGCAGCCGCTGCACGGACTTGCGCAGGAGCCTCGAGACCTGCATCTGCGATACGCCGATGCGCCGGGCGATCTCCGCCTGGGTCAGGTCCTCGCCGAAGCGCAGGTACAGGATCCGCCGCTCCCGCTCGGGCAGATGCTGGGCAGCCGCGAACACCGTGGCCTGATCGTCGACGAGGTCGAGTCGGTCATCCTGGCCGCCCAGAGCCTCCAGGCGGTTCTCGGCTTCCTCGTCACCGCTGCGCGGGGCGTCGAGCGACACGGTGTCGTAGGCCTCGTTGGTCTGCAGGCCGTCGAGCACCTGCTCCTCTGAGATCTCGAGGTACTCCGCGAGCTCGGGAACCGTCGGGGATCGCCCGTGGCGCCGGCTGACCTCGCGGCGCGCGTCGGCGATCTTACGCGCCAGCTCCTGGGCGCTGCGATCGACGTGCAACGCCCACGCGCTGTCGCGGAAATATCGCTTGAGCTCGCCCACGATCGTCGGCACGGCGAACGAGGTGAAGGCAAAGCCCCGGCTGGGATCAAAGCGCTCCACCGCTTTGACCAGGCCGAGGCTCGCCACCTGTACGAGGTCGTCGTAGGGCTCGTTGGAGCCGGCATAGCGGCGCGCCAGCTTGCGGGCGAGAGGCAGGAACCGCTCGATCAGCGCATCGCGCGCGCGGACGTCATGGCCCTCATACCAACGATCGAACAGCTCTCCCGAGCCGACGGTCAAGACAGGCGGAGGGGTGGCCGCCATCGCTGACCTCCCAAAGTCGCAGACAGCAGGTGTTCTATCACAGCCGCCACGTCTTCCCTGGTAGATCCTGTGTTCTCCAGACACATGGTGGGTGCGCTATGCAGCTTTAGCTTTGCTTGCGAAGTGCTCCACCGCGGGGGAGGCGGGATGGTCGTCGAGCAGATCGAGGACCGCGCGCTCAAGTCGCTCGCGGCGGCGGTCGTCGGGTCCGCGCAGCTCCCCGATCCGATCCAGCGCACCGCCGATCGTCCACCCCGACAGGTAGCGGTCGATGACGCGGGGGTCGATGTAGGAGCGTCGGGCCACGGCGGGGGTGTTGCCGAGCACCTCGGCGACACCGCGCACGGCTCCGTTGATCGCGCGCTTGCGGGCCGCCATGGACCTGGCCTCACGTCCGTCGGCGGCGAGCGAGACCGCGGCGAGCACGGTCGCGTTCCAGGTCCGGAAGTCCTTGGCGGAGTACCCGTCGCCGATCAGGCTCTTGAGGTACTCGTTGATCTGTTCCGAGCGCACGTTGCGCCAGCGGGGCCCGACCCGGTAGGCGAGCAGCTGGTCCCCGCCACCCCGGCGCCGTTTGAGCGCGGCGACTATCGGGATCACCGGAGCGTCCTGCACGGCCTGGACCCGCCGGACGCCGGCCTTGCCCAGGTAGTCGAAGACGAGCTCGCCGTCGCTGACGCGCACGCTGTCCTTCGGCACCGTGGCCAGGCCCAGGCCGCCCTCGTCATCGGCGTACTGCTCAGAGCCGATGCGAAAAAGCCCGATGTCGAGCAGCCGGACCGCGCACGCCAGAACCCGGGCCTCGTCGAGCTCCACGCCGGATCGCAGCGTCCGCAGGAGGTGCCGGCGCAGGCCCGGCAGCGCTTGCGCGAAGTCCACCATGTGGTCGAACTTCTGGCGGTCGCGCATCTCGCGCCAGCGCCGGTGGTAGAGGTACTGCTTACGGCCGGCGGCGTCGACGCCGGTGGCCTGCAGGTGCCCGAGCGGGTCGGTGCAGATCCAGACGTCCTCCCAGGCGGGGGGGATCGCCAGCTCCTTGATGCGCAACAGCGCCTCAGGGTCGCGCAGAGGCCCGCCCCGGGCGTCGACGTAGCCGAAGCCACGTCCCCGCCGGACGCGACCAAACCCGGTGCCCGAACAGTCCGACCGTCGCAAGCGGCCTCGCCGGGTCGCGGGCACGGGCTCGGGTGCCATCAGGAGGCACCGCAGTCGCCGGCGCCCTGCATCGTGAGGGCGCCGGGCCGGCCCTCTGCTGCGCTCCACTCCAGTGTCGGAGCGTCCATTTCGGGCGGACTACCGGCCGTGGAGCGCAAGCAGTTGCGTGCGGTAGCTAGATACGGGCTCCGCGGCGGCTGGTGAAGAACATCACCAGCGCAACGAGCGCCAGCACGAAGATGACGGGGTGAATGATCACACCGCCGGCGATGGCGATGATGAACAGGACAATGGCAAGAGCCAGCAGCATTTGCATCCCTTCTCTTTGTGGTGGATCCAGCCCTCATTGGCTACCCGGAGTGTCGGCGTGTCAACCACATGGCCCCCGCCGGCTGGTTTACTGCGAGGGGATGAGCGCGCCCTTCACCTCAGAGCTCGCCGAGACGCTCGCTCCCGATCTGCTGCGCCGCTTCGAGCGCTACGTCCGGATCGACACCCAGGCCGCACGGGATCGCGAGCGGTCCCCCAGCACTCCGGGCCAGCTCGACCTGGGCCGCCTGCTCGTCGAGGAGCTCATCGCAGCCGGTCTGGACGACGCGGCCCTCGACGAGAACGGCTACGTGACCGCGACGTTGCCCGCCACCTCCGGCGACGGTGCGGTCATCGGGCTCATCGCCCACATGGACACCAGCCCCGACGCCTCGGGCGCCGGCGTCGAGCCGATCGTGCACCGCGACTACGGCGGCGGCGTGATCGAGCTGCCGCGCCACGGGACGCGGCTTGACCCGGAGGCCATCCCCGAGCTCGCGGCCAAAGTCGGACACGACCTGGTCACCTCCAGCGGCGACACCCTGCTCGGCGCCGACGATAAGGCGGGCGTGGCCGAGATCATGGCGGCCGTGGCCCATCTCGCCGCTCACCCGGAGCTGCCGCGTCCAACCCTGCGCGTCTCCTTCACGCCCGACGAGGAGATCGGTGAGGGGGCGACGCTCTTTGACATCGAGCGCTTCGGAGCGCTGTGCGCCTACACCATGGACGGCTCGGAGATCGGCGAGTTCACCGACGAGACATTTTCCGCCCAGGAGATGATCATCTCGGTCCACGGCGTCGACGTCCACCCCGGCCATGCCACCGGCAAGCTCGTCAGCGCGCTCCGCCTGGCGGCGGACATCGTCGCGGCGTTGCCCTCGGACCACCTCACGCCCGAGACGACATCGGGGCGAGAGGGCTTCATCCACGTCTACAGCCTCTCCGGCACCGCGGCGGTCGCTGAGATCCGGGCGATCGTGCGCGACTTCGACGAGGACCGCCTCGCCGAGCATGTCGCGCTGTTCGAGCGCACGGCCCGCGAGGTGATGAAGCGCGCGCCGCGGGCAACGCTCGATGTTGAGGTGCGCCGGCAGTATCGCAACATGCGCGAGTACATCGACGCGGTCCCGTTCGTCGTCGACGCGGCCGAGGAGGCGATCACCGCCGAGGGAGTCGCGCCCGTGCGCGTGCCCGTGCGGGGTGGCACCGACGGCTCGCGGCTGTCAGAGATGGGCCTGCCGACGCCCAACATCTTCACCGGCGGCCACGAGTACCACTCCGTGCGAGAGTGGGCCTCGGTCCAGGACATGGCCTCGGCCGCGGCGACGGTCGTGCGGCTGGCCGAGGTCTGGACTCGCCCTGAGTGGGCCGAGCGCGGTGGCCGCTAGCCGCGGTCCGGACCGGCGCATTTACTACGCTCTGCGCGGATGAGCCCCACCGGCGCCACCTCGCTCGCCTCGCTGGACGGCGAGATCATGCCCTCCGCCGAGGCGACGATCCCGGTCACCGACGAGGGTTTGATCCGCGGCGACGGGGTTTTCGAGGTCATCCGGGTCTATGACGGTACCCCGTATGCCTTCGACGCCCATCTGGCCCGCATGCAGCGCTCGGCCGAGAACCTCCGGCTGCCGGTCGACCTGGAGTCCGTCCGGGCCGACGCCTTCCGCCTACTGGCCCAGGCGGGCACCGGTCCTGACCACCAGTGCCTGCGCATCATGATCACGCGGGGCGGCCGCCGCATCCTGCTCACCGAGCCAATGGTGGGGGTGGCCGACAACGCGCGGGTCATGTCGATCACCTATTCGCCCACCCGGATCCTCGACGGGATCAAGTCGCTGTCCTATGCCGGCAACATGCTCGCCGGGCGCCTCGCACGCGAGCAGGGCTACGACGAGGCGCTGCTGGTCACCCCCCACGGGCGCGTGCTGGAGGGGCCCACGAGCTCGATCTTCTACGTCAACGAGGGTCGGCTGCTCACACCGCCGCTGGACGAGCACATCTTGGCCTCGATCACGCGGGCGCTGGTCATCGAGGTGACCGGGGCGCAGGAGCAGCCGTGCACCCTGGAGGAGCTCTACCGCGCCGACGAGGTCTTCTTCGCCTCCACCGTGCGCGAGGTCCAGACGGTGGCGTCGATCGACGATCACGACTACGCTGGGCCGTCTCCGGTCTCTGACCGTACGCGCGACGCGGTTGCGGCGCGCATCGCCGAGCAGCTGCGCGGCTGAGCCCGCACGTACACCCTCCGCGCCATGAAGGTTGTGACCGTGATCGGGAACCGGCCGCAGTTCATCAAGGCGGCCGCGGTCTCGCCGCCGCTGCGTCGCGCTCACGAGGAGATCCTGGTTCATACCGGCCAGCACTTCGACGACAGCCTGTCGGCAGTGTTCTTTGCCGAGCTGGGCGTGCCGGCGCCCGATCGCCAGCTCGGGATCAGCCTCGGCACGTCGAGCTCGCAGACCGCGCGCATGCTGGCGGCATTGGAGCCGGTTCTCCAGGAGGAGTCACCCGATGCCGTCCTCGTCTACGGCGACACGAACTCGACCCTGGCCGGCGCGCTCGCGGGGGCCCAGGCCCGGGTCCCGGTGGCCCACGTCGAGGCGGGAATGCGCTCGTTTGACCGGTCGATGCCCGAGGAGCTCAACCGCGTGCTCACCGACCATGCCAGCGCGCTGCTGCTGTGCTCGACCGAGGTCGCGATGACCAATCTGCGCCACGAGGCCGTGGCCGGCCGCGCCGAGCTGGTGGGCGATGTGATGGTGGATGTCGCCGCGGCGATCCAGCCCCAGGCCCGGGAGCGCGCCGACCTGGTGGAGGGCCGGGGCCTTGCGCCCGGGGCATATCTGCTGGCGACCGCGCACCGCGCCGGCAACGTCGATGACCCGGAGCGACTGGCCCGCCTCGTCGATGTGCTCACGGGGCTCCCGTTGCCGGTCCTGCTGCCGCTGCACCCCCGCACGGACGCCCGGCTGCGCAACGCGGGGCTGCGCGAGCGTCTGGCGCAGGCGCCGGACGTCACCCTCACCGAGCCACTGGGCTACTTCGAGCTCACGGCGCTGCTGTGCCATGCGCGCGCGGTGGTGACGGACTCCGGGGGGCTCCAGAAGGAGGCGTACCTGGCGGGCGTCCCCTGCATCACCCTGCGTGCCAACACCGAGTGGACCGAGACGATCGAGCTGGGCTGGAACGTGCTCGCCGACTTGGACCTCGCGCGCGTCCTGGCCGCGCTGGACCGCAAGCCGCCCACGGTCGCCCCGCCGGTGTACGGCGACGGCCACGCCGGCGAGCGGGTCGTCGAGGCTCTGACGAGGCTGGCCCCTACACTCCGGCGCCCATGAGCCCGTGTACTGAGCCAGGAGGGCGCCGGTGAGCCAAGCCGTGTCGCTCGGCATCGTCGGGCTGGGCTACTGGGGCCCCAACCTGGCGCGCAACTTCGCCGCCATCCCCGGATGCGAGGTGCGGTATCTCTGCGACGCCGACGAGGTGGCGCGTGATCGCGTGGCCCGGACGCTGCCCGCCGCGCGCGCGACCGCGGACCTCGACGAGCTGCTCGCCGACCCGGACCTCGACGCGATCGTGCTGGCCACGCCGGTGCCGACCCACGCCGAGCTGGCGGTGCGGGTGCTGGAGGCCGGCAAGCACTGCTTCGTCGAGAAGCCGCTCGCCCAGTCTGCGGCCGACGCCGAGCGCGCCGTGGCCGCCGCGGAGCGTGCCGGTCGCCTGCTCATGGTCGGGCACCTCCTCGAGTACCACCCGGGTGTGCGCCGGCTCAAGGAGCTGACCGTCTCCGGCGAGCTGGGCGATGAGATCTACTACATCTATGGCAACCGCCTCAACCTCGGCAAGCTGCGCGCCGACGAGAACGCCCTGTGGAGCCTCGGCGCCCACGACGTGTCGGTGGTGCTCTACCTCGCCGACGAGGAACCGGTCGAGGCGAAGGCCCACGGGGAGTCCTACGTGCGGCCGGGCGTCGAGGACGTGGTCTTCTGCTTCCTGCGCTTCCCGTCGGGGCTGGTGGCGCACCTGCATCTGTCGTGGCTGGACCCCCACAAGGAGCGCCGCTTCACCGTGGTCGGCTCGCAGAAGATGGCTACCTTTGACGACATGGAGCTCGAGCGCAAGCTCACCGTCTATGACAAGGGATTTGACGAGGACTCGCGTACTTACGGCGAGTACATCACCCGCAGCGGAGACGTGTTCTCGCCGCGCATCCCCAACGTCGAGCCGCTGCGCGTCGAATGCGAGCACTTCGTCGACTCCATTCGCTCCGGGCAGCCGCCGCGCTCCGACGGGGCCAGCGGGCTGCGGGTGGTGCGCGTGCTCGAGCAGCTCCAGCGTTCGCTGGACGCCCGAGAGGACGGGTGATGGCCCCTCCTTCTCTGCCGTCCCCGCGCCCCGACGGATCGTTCGTCTCGGCCGATGCGCAGCTCGCCGATGATGTCGCTCTCGGCCCGGGCGCCGTCGTGCACGCCGGCGCGGTCATCGGCGCCGGCTGCACCATCGGCAGCGCCGCCGTCGTCCACGCCGGCAGCCGGCTGGGCGAGCGGATCCTGGTCGAGGACGGGGTGGTGCTGGGCAAGCGGCCTCGCCTGCGCCCGGGCTCCAGCGCCGAGGGGACGTTCGGCGAGCTCGTGATCGCCGATGACGCGACGGTCTGTTGCGGCGCCGTCGTCTACGCCGGGGCCAGC
>JBAQGP010000295.1:0-2552 GCA_049287845.1 Solirubrobacteraceae bacterium
GCTACGAGGGCAACCAGCCCGACATCGTGTCGGTGATCCTCAGCTCCAAGGGCTTCGGCGACCTCCTCAACCAGATGGGCTTCATGGCGCGCGTGGCCCACCAGGACGCCAGCATCCTCAAGTTCACCCGCGCCGCCCGGGCCGAGGTCTCCCGCCAGGCCACGTCGCTGGAGGGCTTGGAGGCACGCGACCGAGCCCTGGCCGGTCAGGTGCTGACCCAGCGCAACCAGGCGGCTGCGCTGCGCACCGCGCTCCTGCGTCAGCAGATCGCCGAGGAGACCAGACGCGCGAACACCACGGCCCGCTACAACGCCGTCAGGGGACACCTCGGCTCGCTGCAGGCGCGGCTGAACGCGATGGAGAAGCGCGCCGCCGAGGCCGCGACCCGCGCCGCCGCGACCGGCAACGCCAACGTGAGCGGCATCGCGGTCAACACGGCCGGGATGGTCCAGCCGCCCGCCGGCGCGCCCGAGGCAGTGCGGCAGGTGATCGCGGCCGGGAACGCGATCGCCACCCTGCCCTACATCTACGGCGGCGGGCATGCGTCGTTCCACGCCGACGGCTATGACTGCTCAGGCTCGGTCAGCTATGCGCTGGCGGCCGCCGGCCTGGTCAGCTCGCCGATGGTGTCGGGTGACTTCGAGAGCTGGGGCGACGCCGGTCCCGGCCGCTGGATCACGATCTACGCCAACGCCGGGCACGTGTGGATGGAGGTCGCCGGCTGGCGCTTTGACACCGTCGCGCTGGCCGAGAGCGGCACCCGCTGGGCCCGTGGTGGCGGAGAGTTCTCCGGCTTCGTGGTCCGGCACCCGGCCGGGCTGTAGCCGGGGTCGGCCGGACCCGGCCGGCGGGCGAGGAGGCTCGTGATCCTCCGGGCCCGCCGTAGGCCGGGGAGCCTCGTCGGTGAGGTAGCGGACGGTCAGGAGGGCCACGGCCGGAACCGCGACGATGGCCAGCATCCCCAGGAACCAGATCTGGCCGGCGTCGGTGCCCTCGCCCAGCGTGTGGACGATCCCGGCGATCCACGCCAGCGCGGTGAACCGGTGCAGCTTGCGCCAGCGGTTGGCGCCGATGACACGCCGGGCGTAGTACGAGAGACCCAGGAAGACGAGTGCCCAGCCGCCGATGATGCCGATCGAGGTCCAGACCGTCTTGTAGCCGGAGACGAACGGGATGGAGATGTCCACGATCGACGGGTGCATGAAGGAGTCGCCGAGCAGCGACAGGCCGTGGACGGCGAGCGCGACGAGCGTCCCCAGCGACAGCACCTCGTGCAGGGCAAGGAGGTCGGGGCGGCGGGCGCGGACCATCTTCACACTCATGATCAGGCCGACCGAGACAGCGAGGCTGGCGAGGACGAGGGAGAGGATGCCGGCGGCACGGCTGGTGATCCAGAACAGATGAGGGGTGGCGCTGGTGGTGAGGGTCATCGGCGTGAGAGGTCGGGGTGGGCGAGGCGGTCGCCGGCGACGAACGCGGTATGGGGGACGGCGGTGGGGGTGGTGAGTGCCGTGCCGCCCCGGTAGGTGACGGTGAACGCGCTCCCCTGCGCAGAGAGTGAGGAGGGGACCGCGGTGGCCGCCGGCCCCGAGGGGTCCGACACGAATGCCCGGCCGGTGGCGGCGAGACTGATCCTGGTCGTCGTCCACCGGCGGTCCTCGATGCTCCCGCGATGCCCGGTGGTGGTCCTGGCCGCCGCGGCGGTGAAACCAGCCGAGCCGAAGTCGGCCAGCGGCAAGGTGTGGCAGCTCCCCGAGCGCGAGCACACCGAGGGGGCCTCGAGGATCCATTCGGCCGAGGTGGTCTCGACGGTCGCGGGATGCAGGCGCTTGGTGAAGGACCGGTGCCGGGTGAGGTCGGTGAGCGTCACCGTCACCTCGCTGCCCGTGACCGCGACGCCGGCGCGCACGCGGTCACCGGGGCTGATGGTCAGCTTGACCGCGTGCGCGGCGGCGGGGACCAGCTCGTACCACGCGCTGGAGACGGAGCCCCCGGAAGCGGTGCAATCGGACTCGGTGCCGATCTGCTCCAGGGCCCGGGAGTCGAGGTCATAGCCGCCGAGCCCGACCCACGCCGACGAATACGTCGCCTGTCCGCGGGTGCAGGTGGCACGCGGCTGCGTCCACGTGCCGGTCACGCGGGAGAAGCGCACGCCGCTGTGATGGACGGCGTAGCCGGCCCAGTTCGTGCTCTCGGCGTTGTTCGCGGAGGCCACCGGCGCACCCACCAGCGCGGCGAGCGCGGTCACCGCCAGAGCGATCGTCCGGCGGCTCATGACCGCCCCGCGGCCGCGAGGATGGCCGAGGCCCTGCCCTGCAGGTCGTACATGGTGACCGAGGCGCCATGGGCGGTGACCGTCACCTTCCTGCTCACCTGCTCGGCGATGGCCAGCGCGGCGCGGCTGCCCGGGCGGGCATCGCCGCCGAAGCCACGCCGGCTGTCGGCGATCAGCCAGCGCAGCTTGCCGTTGCGCACCTCCATGGCCAGCCACTGCGCGCTCACCGTGCTCTCGCGTCCGGAGTAGCCGCCCAGCCCGGCGACGTTGGCGTCGC
>JBAQGP010000296.1:0-1674 GCA_049287845.1 Solirubrobacteraceae bacterium
GCTCGCGGCCGTGGGCTGGGTCGCCGACACCCAGACCGGGGTGCAGTCCGACGTCACCAAACTCGTCCCCACCAGCATGCCGGCGCTGCGCAACCTGAACACACTGGAGAAGGTGACGGGCGTCAGCGGCGAGATCGACGTCACCGTGCGCTCGAAGAACGTCGCCACCCCGGCGACGGTGCAGTGGATGATCTCCTACGAGCGCCGGCTCCTCACCCACTTCGGCTACGTGGAGGAGAAGGGTTGCGGCGCGGCCACCCTGTGTCCGGCCCTGTCATTGCCCGACCTGTTCTCCAGCGCCGGCCAGTCGGCCTCGGCCACCGGCGCCAGGCTGACCCAGGCGCAGATCACCGCGTTCCTGGCGGCGGTGCCGTCCTACTTCTCCCAGGCGGTGATCACGCCCGATCGCCGCGAGGCGACGCTGGCCTTCGGCATCCGCCTCATGCCGCTGTCGCGCCAGCAGCAGGTGATCGACTACATGCGAGCCCATCTCGATCCGCCGGCCGGGACCACGGCGGCGCTCGCCGGCCTGCCGGTGCTCGCCGCCCAGGCCAACGCGTCACTGTCGTCCACTGGGCATCGCTTCCTCACCCTCATCGCGGGCCTGCTGGCCGTTGCGCTCGTTCTGCTGGCCGTGCTGCGCACCCGTGAACGCGCGCTCGTGCCGCTGGCCCCGATTGTCATGGCGACCGGCTGGTCGGCGCTCATCCTGTTCCTGATCGGGATCCCCCTGAACCCGATGTCGGCGACGCTCGGGACCCTGGTCATCGCCATCTCCACCGAGTTCAGCGTCCTGCTGTCCGAGCGCTACCGCCAGGAGCGCGCGGCCGGGCACGACCTGCACGCGGCGCTGGGCCGGACCTACCGCTCCACCGGCGCCGCGGTCCTGGCCTCCGGGGTGACCGCGATCGCCGGCTTCGGCGTGCTGGTCTTCTCCGACATCACGATGCTGCGCGACTTCGGCTTCGTGACGCTGATCGACCTGTCGGTGTCGCTGGTGGGCGTGCTGCTCGTGCTGCCCGCGGTGCTGGCGTTCGCCGAGCGTCGCGCGTTGGCCCGGGAGCATGATCCGCTGCGCGCGGCAGGGTCGGCGCGGCTACGCCTCAGGCGCCGGACCCGAGTGGCGTGAACGATCCGGCCGGGGGGGAGGACGATGGGCCGGACGCCGGCGAGACTCGCCCGTTGCTGCAGCGCCTGGACCCCGATCGTGCCGCCGTACCGCTTGCGGAGTCCGCGCCGCGCCCGGTGCCGCCGGTGGTCGACACGCGCCGGTACCGGTGGATGGTGGGGATCATCGGTCTGGTGCTCGTGGTCGGCATCTCCGTCTACCAGTTCGCCAGCCACGGGGTGGGCAGCACCGGGATCACCGCCGGGCACCGCCTGCCCTCGTTCGCCGCGCCGCTCGCCGCGACCAATCTCAACGGCGACGCCAACGCCCATCCCACGTGCTCGGCCGCGCGCCATGACCCCCGCGCCCTCAATGTCTGCCTGCTGGTCGGGCGCGGCCCGCTGGTGCTGTCGTTCTTCGTCACGGGGGCCGCCCAGTGCGTGCGCCAGGTGAGCGCGCTGCAGACCCTGGCGGGGCGCTTCCCGTCCATCCAGTTCGCCGCGGTGGCGATCGGCGCATCACACCAGGCGACGGCGAGCCTGATACGCGCCCACCACTGGACGATT
>JBAQGP010000297.1:0-1775 GCA_049287845.1 Solirubrobacteraceae bacterium
TGGGTAGTCCCAGAGGCTTTCCCCGAGGGTTTTGAAGACCGCGCGCACCCGGTCCTCGTTGTCTCGATTGTGCGTTGCGACGTAGACGAGCTTGACCTTGGCATCCAGAAGATCAGCCGCCGGCTCGATGGCGTCCGCCTCGGCTCCCTGGATATCGGCGTCGATCAGATCGACGCGATCAAGCGGCCCGAGCAGCGTCCGAAGGCTCACGGCGCGGACGCGGTCGACGCCTCGGTCGGAGCCGCCCCGCACCCGCCGCTGCAAAGAGCGAATGAGGCGCTTGCCCAGCGTGGACTGTGTCTGCTCCGGCTCACCGGCGATCCCCTGTCCGTACCAATCCGCGGGAGCGCCAACATGGAACCAGACCTGGCCGTCCTCGCGCGCGACCGCGGCCCTCATGAGCTTCGCGCGCTCAGCATCGGCATCGTTGTCCTTCAGGTGTTGCTCCATCCATTTGAAATGCGTCGGCTCGGACTCGACGCCGACTACGTGATAGGGCAGCCCGCTGTATGTGCGCAGCGCCGCGATGCCGCTGACGATCCATTTCCCCACCCGGCGCCGAGCTCAATCATCGTGAACAAGTTGCGCGCGTTGACCACAGCATCAAGCAGCGTGACCCACTCGAAGCAGTCCTCGTTCGGGATTGGCTGCCCTGCGAACACCTCCCGCCTCTGTGAGAAGTCGGCGAGCTGCTCATAGAGCGAGAAGAACGCGACGTGCGTCTTGACACCGAGGAAGTTCACGTCCCAGCCGGGATCGACCCAGCCCTTCTACGGCGGAAATGCCTCGAACACGGGGTGTGGAGGCGCGCTGCTACTCGTGACGGCGAACTGCCGCTGATGTCTCATCTCGAGGTCGTCAGCCACGAGGACAGCATAAGGCCACTGATCGAGGACCCCAGCGTCTGCGGCGCGAGATCGCGCCGCTCACTCTCTGCCGCGAAGAGAGCGCATGTTGCCCAGCCGCCGGCCGATCCGGTTTCCGAGGCGACGGTACGCTTGGGGCGGGGGCGAGTTGCGTGCCGCGCTGGCCGCCTCCGCTGCCGGTGTGGGGGCCGACGCGCTCGCTTCGCCCGCCGCGCTGGGGAGGAACATCTCGGGTGACCGCTTGAACCGGGCGATGTACTCCCGGTAGCGGAGCTGCTCGCCCAGCAGCGGCGGCGTGAGGGCGTCCAGCAGCGACTCTCGGTCTCCGAACTCCGTCAGCCGCCCCCTGAAACGGTTCAGCACCTCCGCCGCGCAGTCGGGGAGACCGGCCAGCTCGTAGATGCAGGCGAGCTTGATCAGCTTGTCCGCGGGATAGTCGGCGGCCTCGCCGGCCAGATGATCGCCGGCGAGGTCGCGCAGGTAGATCGCGTCTCCCTGGTAGGGCTGCCCGAAGCGGGTGAAGGCGAAGGCTTCCCGCTCGAACGGCGCCGGGAGATCCGTGCGGGAGTATCTGCGGGTGGTCATACCGAACAGGGTGAAACCCTGCTCGCGCAGAAAGCGGTCGGTGTTGTGGAAGGTGTGCTCGGTCGGGCTGGTGGTGCCGAACCAGTTGACCTCCATGCCGACTCCGAGGACGCGGCTCGCGCTCAATACCTCACGGGCCGACTCGAGCACCTCAACGTCGGGTCCGTCGACGTCCACCTTGAGGAAGTCGACGGTCGCCAGGCCCTCGGTGCGCACGATGTCGCCCACACCGATGACGTCCGCCGACTCGGCCACCGCCGGCGCGGCCACCGCCGGCTCGGCCGCCACCGCCTCGGACGCCGACGGTGCGTCGCGGGCCGGCAT
>JBAQGP010000298.1:0-1750 GCA_049287845.1 Solirubrobacteraceae bacterium
ACCCCGGCCGACGGGGCGGCGCTGATCGCCCGGCGCTCGGCGGCGCGGGAGGCGATCGTAGCCGGATGACTCATGCCGCCGACATAGCGGCGGGGCGGGCGGGGTCCGATTCCGAGCGGAGGCGATCAGCGTGAGCTGGCAGCTCGGCGCCTTCGGTCTCCTGGGGCTCGCACTGGGCGCGGGCTTTGCCTGGTATGAGCGAGAGCGGCCCGACGCCCGGATCGTCGCCCTGGTGGGGACGCTGGCCGCGTTCGCCGCACTGGGCCGGATCGCGTTCGCCGCCGTGCCCAACGTCAAGCCGACGACGGACATCGTGCTCATCGCCGGCTATGCGCTGGGCGGGGCGCCGGGGTTCGCCGTCGGGGCCCTGGCGGCGCTGAGCTCCAACTTCTTCTTTGGCCAGGGGCCGTGGACTCCCTGGCAGATGGCGGCCTGGGGCGCCACCGGGGTGCTGGGCGCAACGCTGGCCTGGGGGATGCGCCGGCGCACGGGGGAGCAGGCCGCGCGGGCGATGGGACGGTGGCCGCTGGCGATCGTGTGCTGCGCGGCCGGCTTTGCCTTCACGGTCGTTCAGGACGTGGGCGACTGGGTGTCCTTCAGCGATCACAGCCTCAGCCAGCTGGGGTTCTACGTGGCGCAGGGTCTGGGCTTTGACGCGGTCCACGCCGCCGGGTGCCTAGCCTTCGCGCTCGCCCTCGGCCCGGCGCTCACCCGCTCCATCCAGCGCTTCGCCCGGCGGATCAAGGTCACCTGGGTCCCGGCGGAGCGCATGGCCGCGCCGCTGCTGGTGGCGGCACTCGCCGTCGGCTCACTGGGCGCGCTGGGCTCTCAGGGCGCGGTGGCGCGCGCCGCCACGATCACGTCGCCGTCGTCGCTGACCACGGCCGCCGCCAACTATCTGCTGAGCTCAGAGAACGCCGACGGGGGCTTTGGGCCCGCCCCGGGCCAGCCGTCGGATCAGCTCTATGCCGGGTGGGCGGCGCTGGGGCTGTCCGCCGCCGGTCGTGACCTCAACGGGCTCGGGGACGCGGAGAGCCTGGTCAGCTACATCTCGCGCGGGGCCGGCACCCATGATGTCGGCGCATTGGAGCGGACCATCCTCGTCGTCCGCGCCGCCGGCCAGTCGGCGCGATCGTTCGGCGGTCGTGACCTGATCGCGGCGCTGGAGAGCCGCTTCGGCGCCAATGGGTCGATCTCAGACCAGGTGAACCTCACGGCCTTCGCGGTGCTGGCGCTGCGCGCCGCCGGCGTAGGGGGGGTGGGGTCCAGTTCCAAGTCGATGCGCTGGCTGGCGCGCCAGCAGGACTCCGACGGCGGCTTCAGCTTCTCCGCAGGCGGGGGATCGAGCGACGTCGACGACACCGGCGCGGCGCTGGAGGCGCTCGCCGGCGACCCCGCCGCCGGGGCGATCAGGACGCGCGCGACGGCGTTCCTGCGCCGCCAACAGGACCGCGACGGCGGCTTCCCCTCCCAGCCCGGCATGAGCTCCAACGCCCAGTCGACGGCGTGGGCGATCCAGGGCCTGGAGGCGGCCGGCGTGTCTCCGGCGACCCTCCACCGCGGCGGGGCAATCTCGCCGCTGGCCTACCTCGACTCGCTGGTCGCGACCAACGGAGCGGTGCGCTACAGCCGCGGCGTCACCCAGACCCCGGTGTGGGTGACCGGCGAGGCGCTCATGGCCATGGAGGGAAAGCCACTCCCGATCACCGCGCCCGCGCCGCCTCCCGCGCCGGCATCCCCGGCCGCGAGC
>JBAQGP010000299.1:0-5036 GCA_049287845.1 Solirubrobacteraceae bacterium
AAGACGACGCTGGCGCGACTGGTGGCTCACGCATCCGATGCGGCCCTGGAGGAGGAGAGCGCGGTCGCGGCGGGGCGGGCGGAGGTGCGGGCCGTCATCGAGCGCGCCCGCGAGCGCCTGCGCAGCGGGCGCCGGACGGTGTTCTTCCTGGATGAGATCCATCGCTTCAACAAGGCCCAGCAGGATGCCCTGCTGCCCGCCGTGGAGGACGGGGTCATCACGCTGATCGGAGCCACCACCGAGAACCCGTACTTCGAGGTCAACTCGGCGCTCATCTCGCGGACCCACCTCTACCAGCTCGAGGCACTCGGGCCGGCCCAGATCCGCACCCTGCTCGACCGCGCGGTGGCGGCGGGCCATTGCGGCCCCCCGGAGGACGTCGACGAGGCGGCGCTGGACTTCCTGGCGCAGCGCTCGGGCGGCGACGCCCGGACGGCGCTCAACGCGCTGGAGCTCGCCTGCGAGGCCGCCGGGACCGGATCCCACCCACCCGGCGACCAGGCGGGCCGTCTCACGCTGGCCCACGCCGAGGACGCTCTGCAGCGCCGGGCCCTGCTCTACGACCGTCAGGCCGACAACCACTACGACACGATCTCGGCCTGGATCAAGGCGACCCGAGGCTCTGACCCCGACGCCTCCCTCTATTACCTGGCGGTGATGCTGGAGGGGGGCGAGGACCCGCGGTTCATCGTGCGCCGGATGGTGATCCTGGCCTCCGAGGACATCGGCAACGCCGATCCGCAGGCGCTGTCGGTCGCCACGGCGGCCGCGGCCGCCGTCGAGCACGTCGGGCTGCCCGAATGCCAGTTCGCGCTCGCTCAGGCGGCGATCTACCTGTCACTGGCCCCGAAGTCCGACGCGGCCAAGCGCGCAGTGTTCGCGGCGCGCGACTACATCGCTCAGAACGGCGCCGCCGCGCCGCCGGCCCATCTGCGCTCCTCCACCCGCAGCGACCGTGGCTACGACAACCCGCACCGCCGGCCGGGGCACCTCAGCCCGCAGGAGCTGCTGCCCGACCCCGCGATCGGGGCTCGGTTCTATGAGCCCGACGACGCCGAGGGCGAGCTGCGCGAGCGTCTGGTCGGAATCCAACGCGGGCGCGGTCGGTCAACCACGTAGCCAGCGGGACCGCCCGACGGCGGTACGCTCGGCGGCATGACCGCCACCGCCTCCGTCACAGACCAGCTCGAGTCCTTCAACCCGGCCACCGGCGCCCGACTGGGGGCCGTGAGCGTGACCGCTCCGGACGACGTCGCCGCGCTCGTCGCCGGGGTCGCCCAGGTGCAGCCGTTCTGGGCGCAGCTCACCCTGCGCGACCGCGCCCGGTACCTCGAGCGCGCCGCCCAGGTGCTCATCGACGAGTCCGACGAGATTCGCGATCTCATCGCCGCCGAGCAGGGCAAACCCCGCAACGAGGCGTTCGCGATGGAGGTGCTGCCGACGATCGACGCGCTGCACTGGATCGCGGGGGAGGGTCAGCGGATTCTGGCCGACGAGTCGGTCCCCATGCCGCAGCTCTTCCTCAAGACCAAGCAGACGGCGTTCACGTACGAGCCGCTGGGGGTCATCGGGGTCATCTCGCCGTGGAACTATCCATGGAGCATCCCCTTCGGTGAGGTGGCTCTGGCGTTGATGGCCGGCAACGGCGTGGTGCTCAAGCCGGCGTCGCTGACGCCGCTGATCGGCGAGCGGATCGTGCGGGTATTCGAGCGGGCCGGCGTGCCCGAGGGCCTGGTCCGCGTCGTGCACGGTCCCGGCACCGGCGCGGCGGTGGTGGCATCCGACGTGGCCAAGGTGTTCTTCACCGGGTCAGTCGACACCGGCCGCGGGGTGGGCGAGGAGTGTGCCCGGCGCCTGAAGGGCTCGGTGCTGGAGCTCGGAGGCAAGGACCCGATGATCGTGCTCGGTGACGCCAACCTGGAGCACGCCGTGGCCGGGGCGCTGTGGGGTGGGTTTGCCAACGCCGGACAGACGTGCTCGGGGATCGAGCGCGTCTACGTGATGCGCGAGGTCGCCGACCGTTTCACCGCCGCGGTGGTGAAGGGCGCGCGGGCGCTCGAGGTGGGCGACCCGATGAGCTGGGACACCGAGATCGGGCCCATGGTCTCCCGCGAGCAGTTCGACACGGTGCGCGAGCTCGTCGACGACGCCATCGCCGCCGGGGCCACCCTGCATTGCGGCGGCCCCGCGCAGGCGCCTCCCGGGCCCGGCCTGACCGGCGACTTCTACGCGCCGGCGGTGCTCACCGGCGTCACCCACGAGATGCGGATCATGCGCGAGGAGATCTTCGGGCCGGTGCTGCCGATCATCGCTGTGGACTCCGAGGACGAGGCGTTGGCCCTGTCCAACGACTCGCAGTTCGGCCTGGGAGCGTCGGTGTGGACCTCGGATCGCGGTAAGGGCGAGCGGATCGCCCGCGAGCTTCAGTCCGGCATGGTGTGGATCAACGACCACATGTTCAGCCACGGCGCCTGCCAGTGCGCGTGGGGTGGCGTCAAGGAATCCGGCCTGGGCCGCACCCACTCCAAGTTCGGCCTGTATGAGTGCGTCAACATCAAGCTGCGGGTGTGGGAGCCGTCGACGATCCGCAACCCTTGGTGGCACCCCTACGACGAGACGCTGGGCAGGGCGCTGCGCCAGACCGCCGTGCTGCTCTACGGGCGTCCGTCGATCCGGGCCGCGGCGCTGCGCGACGGGGCGGTGCCGTTGATGCGCCTGGGTGGCCGACTGGCCAAGGACGCGGTCCGGAGACGCTAGACCCCAGTCGGCCCGCACTGGGTCACTAGGCTTTAGGACATGCCCGCCCAGGCCTATGCCGGCAAGGAGTGCGTCTGCCAGTTGCGCAGGGGGATCTGCGATCAGAGCTGCGTGCGCGACATGCTGGACACCCCGTTCTACATCGCGTGCCTGCGGCTGAAGGGCCGCCGCTGCCTGGTGGTGGGGGGTGGCGACATCGGTCTGGAGAAGGTGGAGGGCCTGCTGGCGTGTGACGCGGACGTCACGCTCGTCGCCCCCAGCGCCCATCCTGCGCTCCGTGAGCTGGCCACCGAGGGGTCGATTCGCTGGGAGGCGCGCGCCTACGAGGCCGCCGATCTGGACGGGTGCCTGATCGCCATCGCCGCCACCGACGACACCGAGGTCAACATCCGCGTGTTCCACGACGCCGAGGAGCGCGCCATGCTCGTCAACGTCGTCGACGTGCCGCCCCTGTGCAACTTCATCCTGCCCGCGATCGTGCGCACCGGCCCGCTGGCGGTGGCGATCTCCACCGCGGGAGCCTCGCCGGCCCTGGCCAAGCGCATGAAGCGCGAGATCTCCGAGCTGTTCGGAGAGCCCTACGCCGACCTCGCCGTGCTGCTCAACGACGCCCGCGGCTGGGCCAAGGGCACCTTGCCCACCTACCAGGACCGCAAGGAGTTCTTCGAGGGCATCGTCAACGGCGACCCGGACCCCATCGAGCTGCTGCGCAGCGGACAGGCCGAGCGCGTGCGCGACCTGATCGAGGCGGCCCAGCGGGCTCACGCTCCCGTCGCCGGGTGACCGATGGGCGCCCGCGCGGCATGAGCGAGCTCACCCATCTGGACGCCGCCGGTCAGGCCACCATGGTCGACGTCTCGGACAAGCCGGCCACGGAGCGGCGTGCCCGGGCACGGGCCGTCGTCCGGGTCTCGCCCGCGACCGCGGCCAAGGTCCGCGATGGCAATGCCCCCAAGGGCGACGTCATCGGGGTGGCTCGGATCGCCGGCATCCAGGCGGCCAAGCGCACCTCCGAGCTGATCCCGCTCTGTCACCCGCTGTCGCTCTCCTACGTCGGCGTCGAAGGGGTCATCGACGTCGAGGCGGGGGAGATCGAGCTCACCGTCGATGCCCGCACCACCGGCCCCACCGGTGTGGAGATGGAGGCGCTGACGGCCGCCTCGGTGGCGGCGCTGACGGTGTACGACATGGTCAAGGGCGTCGAGCGCGGGGCAGAGATCGCCTCGGTGGCGCTGGTAGAGAAGTCCGGTGGCCGCTCTGGCGAGTGGCAGCGGCCGTCCGCTCGCGATCAAGCCTGACATCCTGCGGCCTGGGGCAGCCTGATGAAGACCGCGATTCTCACCATCTCCACGTCCGTTGCCGCCGGCGAGACCGAGGATCGCTCCGGCGCGGCGCTGGCCGAGCACGCCGAGGCCGCGGGCGCCGATGTGGTGACGCGCGACGTCCTGCCCGACGATCAGGCCGCCATCGAGGACTGGCTGCGTCGCCAGGCCGCCTCGGGCGCCTCGCTCATCTTCACCACCGGCGGCACCGGGCTCACCGACGACGACGTCACCCCGGAGGCCACCGAGGCGGTGATCGAGCGCGCCGCGCCCGGCTTCGCCGAGGCGATGCGCGCCGAAGCCGTGCGCCATACGCCGCTGGGCATCCTGACGCGGGGCGTCTCGGGGATCGCCGGCCGGTCGCTGATCATCAACTTCCCCGGCAATCCGAAGGCGATCGGCGAGCTCTTCCCTGTGGTCGCGCCGACGCTCCAGCACGTCGTCGCGACGCTGCAACGTGAGCGTGGTCAGCGGACCCCCGGCCATTGAGCTGCGCGGGCTCGCACGCCATTTCGGCGAGCGGACCGCCCTGCGGGAAGTCTCGGTGACGGTTGCGGCCGGCGCCACGCTGGCCGTGCTGGGGCGTAACGGCGCCGGCAAGACGACGCTGCTGCGGATTCTCGCCTCGCTGCTGCGCCCGCACGAGGGCGAGGTCCATCTGCTCGGCGAACCGCTTCCCGCCCGTGCCCATGTCGTGCGTGGGCAGCTCGGCCTGCTGGGCCACGAGCCCCTGCTCTACCGCGATCTCACCGGCCGGGAGAACCTCCAGTACCACGCGCGCCTGCACCGGATCGAGCCCGGGCGCGTCGATGAGGTCCTGGAGGCCGTCCAGATGGAGCGCCGGGCCTCGGATCCGGTGCGCCTGCTGTCGCGGGGCATGATCCAGCGCCTCGCCGTGGCCCGAGCCGTGCTGCACCGTCCCCGGCTGCTGCTGCTCGACGAGCCGCGGGCCAACCT
>JBAQGP010000300.1:0-10395 GCA_049287845.1 Solirubrobacteraceae bacterium
CGACAGCGTCGGCGAGAAGCTCCGCGGCCTCGGGGTGGCCCCGAGCGACCCTGCGGTGACCGGTGTCGCGGCCGAGGTGGACACGTTGCTCGGCTGAGGCGGCTCGTCAACCGTCCAATGGGAGCAGCGGGTCCGGGGTGCCGTATTGCTCTCGGCCGGCGTCCTGCGCCCACCGCACGAACGCGCTGCCTCCGGCCCCGTCGAGATCGGGGTGCATGAGCTGGAGGTCCAGCCGCTCCTGGTAGATCTGAAACCAGTACCGCGTCACGCCGGCGATAGCTCCATGTGGCGCGGGCGCATTGAGCCACTGCAGCAGATCGCTCGTCCCGACCGCACTGAACGGCGAGCGGGCGAGACGTCCGTAGAGCTCGGCGTCGCGGATCGCCACCCGCAGACGGGGGGTGAGTGGCGTGCCGTCAGCGAGCTGGTCGTAGCCGTACGGCAGTCCATCAGCCTCGGCGCGTCCGCAGGCGTCGAGCTCTTGAAGATGGCCCGCTACGAGCTCGACCATCTCGTCCTGGCGCGTCACCTCCATGCCGTCAAAGTCAAACGTCACCAGCGGGCGGTCGTTGGCCCACCACCGCTCCTGGTGTCGTGAGATCCGGCGCTCATGAAGATTGAGGTGGCTGACCCCGATGCCGGCGTCGACCAGAATGTGGGCGGCTGGCACGAAGCCGGGAGCCATGTCCAGAAATCGCCCCGAGGGCAGCGGCGTCTCGTCGCTGCTGTCCAGCTCGACGCGGTCACTCCAGGCGCGCAGTAGTCCGTCCAAATCGGCGCCCGGGGCCACGCCGAGCATGCCGGGGTCAAACACCCCCCGCCGGGCGACGTCGGCATCGGTGAGGCGAACGTGATCGCGCGGGACCGGCGCGTGCAACCGCGGCACCAGCACGATCGGATGGCGCTCAAGGAGCTCGAACACGGGCCCCAGCGACCCACACAGGGCTGTGTCTGCGCCGAGGTGGATGACCGGTCCCTCGGCCTGATCCAGGGCATGGCGCAGGAACGCGGGCCGCACCACCACCTCGAGCTCGGGCGCGGCGTGGATCCCGGCCAGAAGCCCGAACCGGCTGAGGTCGAGGCTCTCGGGGCGGACGATCTGGAACGGCTCCGGTGCCGGGCTGACCTCGTAGTGAACATCGTCCAATACGAGCACGAGGCATCGCACGCCGGGGTCGTGCACGCGCAACGCCCGGGCCAGCGCACGCGCGCCGGGCAGCTGCCGGCGAGTCGCGATTGCACAGACGATCCGGCTCACGGCGTGCAGCCGCTGGTGCTGGCGGACATGGAGAGGAGCTCGACCCCCTCCGCCGGCGGTGGCAGGGTGTAGGTCTCTGGGGGCAGCGGCCCGGCAATCGGGGTGAACGACAGACCGAGCGTCGCTTGGCGCACGGGCGCCGTGCCCGTGGTCCTGATGCACACGCCGAGCAGCTTTCCACGGTCGCGCGACGTGACGCCTCTCTGCGGCACCAGCCCTACTGGGGACTCCTTGGCGATCTCCAGATGGACCCAGGCGGGCTGGGTGGGGGACGAGCCGCCGATGACCTTGAAGCCCAGCCTGTCCGGGAGCAGACCGCCCTGAATCCAGGCCATACCGCCGGGATCCAGCCGCGCCAGCGGCGCCCCAAGCCCGGAGAACGGCGTCACGTCCAGGGGCTGAGCCGGCCGCTCCAAAGCGATGCCGCCGCTGCGGGCGATGACCGAGCGGCCGGACCGCACGCCCGCAAATCGCGTCAGCACGTAGGCGTAGCGCGGATTGAGCGCGGCGGGCTGCTTGGGGGGTCCGAGGTAGGCGAAGCTGGAGTAGTCCAGGGAGTCGATGACGATGGAGGCGTGGCCGTGCGTCCGTTCGTTGACGAGGTCGTACACCAGCGGCATCTCGCCCGGCCCCCGCAGCGTCGCCCCGAACCCCTCGACCTGGACGGTCGGGTGCCCGGCGGGGAGATGGCTGAGCACACTGCGATTGGAAGAGTCCAGGAAGTACGCGGTGTCCAGGACGAGTGTGCGCTCGGCGCGCACGCGCTCCGCGACTGCACCGACGATCACCACCGCGGCGATGATGCCCGCGACCTGCCCGAGCCTCGTGCGCAGCGCGAACAGCCCGGCCACGCCCACGGCGAGGGCGACGGTGGCCATGGGGGCGACTGGCAGAAGGTTGCGCTGTGTGCAGTACCCGCAGTTGTTGTGCGCCGCCACGTACTCGGCCAGAACGAAGCACATGAGCACGAACGGGATCAGGATCAAGATGCGCCGCTGAGCGCGTAAGGCGAACACGATCAGGCCCAGGAGCGCCACTGGGATCACCACCGCGAACAGGAACTCCTTGGCGCCACCGCGGCCGATCGCCGACAGGAAGTAGAACTGGCGCGTCTGCAGCAGCCAGCCGGGGAGCACGTCGACGGGCAGGTGATACACGGGCAGGCCGGTGTAGGACAGCTGGCCCTTGAAGATCGACTCCCAGTAGCGCACGTCACGCCCGAAGGCGATCGGCGCGAGCGCGCCCGCCAGCACGATCACGGTGGCGACCCGCAGGACCACGGCGCCGGCTTGGCGCAGTGTCGGCTTACCACGCCGCAGCGCCCGCACCCCGAGCACCGCCAGAACGATCGCGCTGCCGAGCGCCATCGGCGGGGCGAACAGCGGATACGTGGCCAAAAGGCCAGCGGCCAGCAGCCCGAGCACGCAGCAGTCGCGCAGCCGGCTGCTGCGCAACGCGTGCGCCCCGACGACGATGAAGGGCAGGAGCAGGGACAGGCCGCAGATCGCGGCCTCCGAGCTGTCGGCCCACAGCTGCATGAAGTATGCGCCTCCGAACAACCCTCCGGCGAGCGCTCCGGCCCAGCTCCGGGAATCGGTGGCATAACGAAACGCGGCGAACGCGCCCAGGGCTCCCGCGAGCAGGATCACGATCATGAACGGGCTCTGTGTATCGGTGGCGGCGAGCCCGAGGATGTCGTTGACGCTGCCTTCCAGCGCCGAGACATCGACGTTCTGGTATGCGCGGGCGTAATCGGCCCAGTTCTCCTGCTGCAGGTCCGTGTACGGCGGGAGGCGAGCGCTGGCCTCCTCGATCGAGCGCGTCTGCTGGGAATCAATCTCGGCGACGTAGCCGGCCGCGTCGTACACGTTGAGCGCCACGGGGCCGACCGTCGCGCGGGTGTGCAAGGTCGACGTGGGCGGCCCGAGGACCACGACGGCGATGACCACGATCTGGGCGAACTCGCGCACCGGCAACGCGAACGTGGTCCGCGCCCGGATCTGGCGCCACACCGCGAACGCCAGCGAGATCGCGGCCACCGGGTACAGCACCCAGTAGGTGTGCTGAACCGGTGCGTATTGCACGAGCGTGGTGGTGATCGTCACGCCCACGCACAGGCCCAGCGCGGGCGCCAGCACGAGGCGAGTAACGCCGTCCAGCCGCTCTGAGAGCAGCGCGGCCGGGCCGGCCCCGAGCGCTAGCAGAACAACCAGGAACACGGCCTCGCGCGTGAGTAGATCTGTCCAGATGTGCATCAGTTACAAGCGGTTCGCGCGGTCAGGGGCGCGGGGCCCGGATCGACCCGAGCAGTGACAACGGCGACAGCACGGCACGCGCCAGCCGCGGCCGGGCGCCGACGCGGAGCAGGCCCTGCTGCTCGTGCGCGGTGAGAAACCCCTCGTCGCTCGCCAATGCGATGCGTCCGCGGATATGTCCCAGCAGATCCTGGTACTCGGCATGGAGGCTCGCCAGATACCGCTCGCGCTCGAGCTCCTGCCAGGCATGGGCCGCGGCCGCGCGGTAGGGGGTGCGCAATGCGCTCTCGTAGGTGGCGCAGAGCCGCCGGGCCAGGTCCTCCCAGCTCCATCGCCGCGCACCGCTGCGCATGGCCGCGATGTGCTCGTCGCGTGCGGCACCATCGCTCAGCAGCGGCAGCACCGCCGCCGCGCTGCGGACCGGGTCCCACGGGGTGAGCGTGGCCAGCGCAGGGGCCACGACCTCCGATAGTGACGTCTGGGCCGCGAAGAGGCACGGGAGACCGGCCTCGGAAGCCTCGAGCGGGACCAGCCCGAACCCCTCGACGACGCTGGGGACTAAGACCGCCCGCGCTTGGGCCATCAGCCACGCGCGCCCGGCGTCGTCGACCGCGCCAAGATCCACCACCGCCTCAGCCAGCGCAGGGTCGCCTACGAGCAACTCCCGCTCCTGCACCGCCGAGGAGCCGTGCGGGACGTGGCCGCCGGCGAGGACGAGCACACCCGCCCAGCCGTGGCGCTCGCGCAGCTCCCGGACGAGGCGGAGAGCGAACGGGCGGTTCTTGTGGCGGTAGTCGGCCCCGAGACACAGGATGAATTCACGGCCCGCGGGGGCGCCCTCGGGGGCGGCGGCGATCGCCGGACCAGGGCGCGGCGCCAAGGCAGCGCCGACGACGTCGCAGCGCTCGGCGGCCACGAGATCCTCGGCGAGAACCTCGGAGCGGCTGTGGTCTGAGAAGACGACGACGCGATCGGCGACGGCGAGCGCATTGCGCGTGACGCGGCGGTACTGCTCCCAGGCGTCGGGGCCGGGGTGGTAGGTGGGGTTGTGGAAGGCGATGAGATCCTGATGGGTGACGACGAGGCGGCGCCCGAGCAGCCGCAGCAGGTTGAGGTCGTCGGCGGAGAACACCTGCTGTGGCCGGTGGACCACGTGGGTCGGGGCGACCCCGGCCGCTGCCTGCTCGTAGTCGATCAGCTCGACCTTGGCCTCGGTCAGGGCATCCCGGGCGTCCGCCGCCAGGTCATGCGCCACCACCGCGCGCACCATGGCGTCGGTGTGGCGCGCGAGCGCCAGCAGCAACTCCAGGGTGTATCGCTGGGTACCGCCCACCGCGGACGTCAGCGAGCGCGCGTCGATGGTCACGCCCAGCCCGCCCAGGGCGGCATCCGACAACGACCGGGCCCGGGCCAGCGGGCTGGACTCATCTCCCCGATCGAGCGCCGCCAGGCGTGCGACATCGACCGGCGGGGTGTCGTTGCGGTCGCGGTTGACCGTGACATAGACGTCGTCGGCAACGACGTTGACCAGACCGGCCGCGGCGGCAGAGGCACACAGGGAGGCCGTGAGCTCGCGGAGCGTCGCCGCGCCCTCCGGCAGCCCGCCGATGAGCTCAATCGTGCGCCGCCGCACGTACACGCAGTCTGGACCGCCGATCTGCAGGCGCGGATACGCCCGCATCGTCACCGCCGAGACCACACCGTCGGGATCGGGCCGCCCGTGCGCCGCCACGGTCGCGACGCCCCCGGCGCTGGTCAGCGGGGTGGCGGCGGCCACCGTATCGCCGCTCAGCGCGGCGGCGCGCAGCCTGGGGAGCCAGTTGGCCGGCACGCGGCTGGCGGCGCTGACGAGGACCAGGTCGGCCGGCGCCGATATCGCGGCGGCGATCGAGACCGTGCTCTGCACTGGGCCCGCCAGGGCGCTGACGTCACCCGCTGTCTCGACGGCCTGGTCGTCCGGAAGGCCGAGGACCAGGATCGGCGACGTCGGCTCGGTGTGGGCGGTCAGGGCGTGGAGCGCCGGTCCTGGGTCTTGGCGGACGTCCGGCTCGTACAACAGGCAGATGAGGGCCCCGTCCGCACCCACAGTGAGCCGCTCTTCGGGCAGCAACCAGCGCACGGACACTCGCGGCAGGATAGACCGCCGCACGGCGTGGCCGGTGTCAAACCGTCACCATTACGGCCGTGGCACAGCGCGAGGATCCCACCCCCCTGACGTCCCCGACGCGACCGGAGGACGGCCCGAGCTTCACCCTGCGCGAGCGCATCGCCCTCACCTACCGCTACCACGGGGGGTGGTCGATCGCCTACCGCCTGCTGACCTACCCGCTGCGATTCACCCCGCTGCGCACCCGCGTGCGCCGGGGACTGGGCCCCCGGCGAGACCTGGCGGCTCGCAACTGGTACCGGCGCAACGCCCGCCCGGTCACGATCGTCATCCCCAGCTATCGGGACGCCGAGCACGTCGCCCGGCTGGTGGCGAGCCTGCGCCGGACCACCGATGCCAAGCTGGCCCGGATCGTCGTCACCGATGACGCGTCGGGTCCCGAGCACATCGCCGCGCTGCGCGCCATCAGCGGGATCACCGTGGTGCAGGGAGCCGTGAACGCAGGCTTTGCCGCCAATGTCAACCGGGGGATCGCGGCCGCGGACCCCGTGGCGGACGTGGTGGTGCTCAACTCCGACGTCGTCGCTCGCCGCGGCTGGCTGGAGAGCCTCCAGTACGCCACCTCCCGAGAGAGCGGGGTGGGGATCGTGGGCGCGCGCTTGCTCTACGAGGACGGCCGGATCCAGTTCGGGGGCACGGTGCGCAACCGCGACGCCCCCGAATGGTTTGATCACCGCCACCGCTTCCGCGCCGGTGACTTCGGACCCGCAACGGTGCCCGGGCCGGCGCTGGCCGTCAGCGGCGCGTGCATGTATCTCACCCGGGAGGTGCTCGACCGGATCGGCCTCTTCGACGAGCGCTACCCGATGGCCTATGAGGACGTCGACCTTTGCCTGCGGGCGTGGGAGGCCGGCTTCACCGTCCTCTACTGGCCGAGCGCCGTGCTCGACCACCTCGAATCGATGACCCGCGGCACGCTCGTGGGCGAGCGCGAGCGCGTGTCCCAGCAGGCGTTCTGGGCCCGGTGGAGCGAGTTCTTCGACGCCCGCGACGTCCGCACCCCAGACGGGCGGCTCCGCGTCATCTACGTGACCGAGGACACCGGCATCGGCGGCGGGCACCGCGACATCTTCGAGCACCTCAACCGGCTGAGCCGGCGCGGCCACGACGCCGAGCTCTGGACCCTCGGCGCACCCCCGGACTGGTTTCACCTCAACGTCCCCGTGCGCAGCTTCGAGGAGTACGAGGACCTGGTGGAGGCGCTGGCCCCGGTCGACGCCATCAAGGTGGCCACGTGGTGGAACACGTCGACGCCGGTGTGGCGTTCCAGCATCCTGCACGGCATCCCGGTCTACTTCGTCCAGGACATCGAGACCAGCTATTACGCCAACAACGAGCCAGTGCAGAACGCCGTCCTGGCCTCCTATCGCCATGAGTTCCGCTACATGACGATCTCCTCCTGGAACCGCGACCGTTTGCGCGAACTCGGCCTCGACGCGGTCCTCATCCCGCCCGGGATCGACCTCGAGACGTTCCGGCCGCTGCCCGCCACCCCGCGGCGCTCCGACATGCTGCTCGCGCTCGGACGCTCCAACCCGCTGAAGAACCTGCCGCTCACACTCGAGGCGTGGCGCGCCCTGCCCCAGCCGCGACCGGAGCTGTGCCTCTTCGGCATCGAACCCGAGCTGGCAGGTGAGCCGGGCGTCCGCTACGTGACCTCACCGTCTGACGATGAGGTCAACGAGCTGTTCAACCAGGCCACCGTGTTCGTGCAGACCTCCGTGCACGAAGGGTTCTGCCTCCCCCCGCTGGAGTCGATGGCCACCGGGGGGGCGGTCGTGTGTACTGACGCCCACGGCAATCGCGACTTCTGCCGGGACGAGGAGAACTGCCTGATGCCGGAGCCGACGACGGGCGCGGTGAGCGCCGCCATCGCGCGGCTGCTCGGCGACGGCGGGCTGCGCGAGCGGATGGGACGAGAAGGCATCGCCACCGCCGCCGACTATGCCTGGGAGCGCCGCATCGACGCTCTGGAGGAGTTCCTGTCCGCGGTCGCCCAGTCACGGCAGATCGAGGCGTCCACCGATGTGGTCCCCGAGGCGCGCCGCGCCCCCGCCGGATAGCGCCGGCCGGGTCGCACCATGAAGGTCGAGTTCGCGGCGGCGCATCTCCGCTGCCCGGTGTGTCACCGGGACAGATCGCTGCGCCTGGACGTCGCTGCGGCCAGCCCGCTCGAGGTGCGAGAGGGACTCCTGGTATGCGAGGCGTGTGGCGCCGAGCACGTGGTCCACGACGGCATCGCCCACCTGCTCGTCGATCCTCCCGAGCACGTCGTGCGCGAGGCCGCCGGCCTGGCCGGATTCGCCGACTTCATGGCCTCGACCGGCTGGAACCGCGAGCGCATCCTTGCGCTGCCCGACTACCCCGACGGCTACTGGTATGTCCAGGCGATGTCGATGCAGCAGCTGCTTGACGTGGTGGACTTCCACCCCGGCCAGACGCTGCTGGACGTGGGATCCAACACGTGCTGGGCGTCCAACCGCTTTGCCCAACGCGGCCTGACGGTCGCCGCGCTGGACATCTCCACGACAGAGCTGCAGGGCTTAAGCACGGCCGATTACTTCATCCAGGCCGGTGTGTCGTACTTCGAGCGCGTCCTCGGGTCCATGAACGACATGCCGATCGCCTCGGGCTCCCTGGACTACGTCTATTGCTGCGAGGTCCTGCACCACAACGACGCCGACGGGCTGCGGCGCACGATGGAGGAGGCCTATCGGGTGCTCAAGCCCGGCGGGCGGCTCCTGGTGGCCAACGAGACCCTCAAGACGCTGCGCGACCCGCACGGGGTCCACGTCGAGACCGTCGCCCACTGGGAGGGGTATGAGCACGCCCACTGGGCGGCGCGCTACCGCTGGGAGGCCATCCGCGCCGGGTTTCGCACGCGGATCTCCGAGCCGCGCTACCACGAGTTCTTCGGCGCCGGGCCGCCCCCGACGAACATGCGCCCGCGCCGGCGGGCCCCCGTGCGCCGCGCACGATTCGAGCTGCGCTCCCACCCGCTCACCCGCCACGCCTACCTAGCCTGGCTGCACCACGTGGCGGGCGGCGCCGCGTTCGGCATGATCGCCACCAAGCCGGCCAGGCGCGGCATCATCCCGGCGGCGGCGCAGGCGCTGGGGGATCGCGCCGCTTAAGCCGCCGTGCCACTGTTGGACCATTCGGCCACGCGCCGCGCCGGGGATGCGTCCGCTAGGGCGTCACTCTGCAGGGATCGGACCGTACCGGTGACGCACCACCGCACTGGTGGGCATTGGCTCGATGCGCGACATGGGGTGATAGGCCGTCGCCAGCGCAGGATCCTTCCGACGCAGGAACTCGGGGACCTCTTGCACAAGATGACCGACGCCGGAAGGCGAGTACTGGATCACCACCGTATTGGCGACCGGGATGCTCGGCACGAGGGTTGGAAAGCCGGTGCCGTTGGCGACCCACTGTCCGCCCGTGAGGATCATGTTCTCGTGCGGGGCTGGACTGCCGTTGGCGTAGAAGTAGGCGCCAACGACAGGATCGTGGGGGTAGGCGAGGCGCATCGACATGTCGAACCACATGTTGTCGCCGAAGGGGTCGGACGAGCCCAGAGCGCTTGAGCCGTTGGGGACGCCCGTCAAGACGACCAGCGTGTCTGGCTTGAGCCAGTGTGCGAAGCCCACGACCTCGGCCATCGCGGTGCGTGTACGTTGCCAGTTCGCATAGTGGAAACTGGCCATCGTGAACGAGGCCTGCACCCCGAAATAGCTGACGAGACCGGCCGCCACCGCCGCAAGGCCGACCTGCAACCATCGGCGGCGCGCCGCGAGCGCCGCTAACCCCGCGACAGTGGCCAAGACCACGCCCGAGCCGAGTCCCCCCAGGAACTGAGTACGCCAGAGCGAGTCGGCGTCGGACAGGGCGAGATAGGCGGGGAAGCTGAGTACGAGCAGGATCAGTCCGACGGCGAACGCGAGAAGCAGCGGCCGTCGCTCGGGCACGATCGGCTCACCACGGCGAAGGGCGCGGTAGCCGATCACGGCAATTCCGCCCGCGGCGACCGCCGCGCCGCCGAGACTCAGGAGCGTCTGCTCGCCACTCGCGGACACCGGTGGCATGTGCGACCCCCAGGAGGTGAAGTTGAGCGCCGACCAGACGTTGAACCAGAGGTCGTGCAGCAGCGGCCCCGGCGCGTAGCTGCTGCGAGCCACCGACTCCTGGTAGATCGCCCCGGACCCAGATGAGGTGTACCTGCGGAGGTTGTCCCAGGCGTAGATGACCGGTGGGATGTAGAACACGGCACTGATCAAGACAGTCCGCCGGGACCACCCAAACCGGACGACGAGCACGATCACTGGGAACGCCAGGATCATGAAGAGTGGGCTCTCGTAGCTCCACAGAGACATGTATGCGAACAGGGACGCGAGCACCGCCCCGATCGCAGCACCGACCGCCGAGGGCGTTCTCAGGGCGAGGACCAGGACATAGAACGCCAGAATCATCCAGAAGATCGTTCCGAACTGGTTGAGCTGGCCGACCCAGTTGAGCGCGTGGTCGGACGCCTGCACGAGCACGAGGACGCCGGTCAGCGCTGCCAGCAGCTGATGTCGTGGGAGGAGCGCGCGCACGATCAGGAAGGCAAGGAAGCCGCGCGCCCACCACAGCACGGCGTAGACGATCTGGACACCGACGAAACTGCCCCCTTGGCCGATCCAGAATGAGAGGTGGTAGCCGAGGTTGTAGAAGAC
>JBAQGP010000301.1:0-5646 GCA_049287845.1 Solirubrobacteraceae bacterium
GAGCACGCACGGCAGCTCGGCCGCCGGCTCGCCGTGGGCCAGCGAGCCGCCGATCGTCCCGCGCTGGCGCACGCGGACGTTGCCGATCTGGCGCACCGCCTGGGTGAGCATCGGCACCTGCTCGGCGACGACGTCGGAGCGTTCCAGGTCGACGTGGCGCACGAGGGCCGACAGCACCAGCGTGCCGTCGTCGGTGAGCTCGATCGTGCGCTCAGCGGCACCGCCGATGTCGACGAGCGCGGACGGTGCGGCGAAGTGGAGCATCATCATCGGGACCAGGCTCTGGCCGCCCGCGATGACATGGGCCTCGTCGCCGAGCTCCGCCAGGCGCTGCACCGCCTCGGTCCACGACGACGCGCGGAGATAGTCGAAGGCGGCGGCGTACATCGTCAGTGAAAGGCCACTAACTCAGACCGTCGCGGGCGCGCCGATCTGATCCAGCACGACCGTCAGCGCGGCGTGATTGCTCGTGACCACCGGGACGCCGAGGGCGGCCTGGATCTCCTCGCGCGCGTCGATGGCTCGGAAGTTGGTGCACGACGCGAACAGCAGGTCGATGTCGGACCCGGCGAAGCACTCGGAGGCAAACTGCGCGATCCGGGCGGGCTCCACCTCGGCGATGGCGAAGTTCTCCGTGATCCCCAGCCCGTGGATGCCGGCGACCTCCAGGCCGTCGTCCTCGAGGCTCTGGCGGATCTTGTCGTTCAGGCTCTCGACGTAGGGCGTGATCACGCCCACCCGCCGCCCGCCGGCCTCGCGGATGACCCGCCGCACCGAGGCCGCAACGCTGAACGTCTCGGCGCCGGTCTCGTCGGCGATGCGCTTGATCAGCTCGGCCTCATAGGCGTTGCCGCGCAGCGCGCCGGCGCTGGTGCAGCCGAACACCATCACGTCGGGGCGCGCCGTGCGCAGGTCGGTGATGGCGACCGGCAGGTGGTCGTCGAGCATCGCCGACTCGCCCTCCGGAGTGGTCACCTCCAGGTACATGCGGGCGGTGTGCAACGTCGCGTCCGCGGGGAGTCGCCGGTAGAAGTCGACCTCGATGACGCTGTTGGAGGACGGAACGATCAGTCCGACGCGGGTGCTCATCAGTCCGCCGCCGAGCCGGCCATGGCGGTGCCGAGACCGTCGGTGGAGCCGTTGGTGGCCGCAGGCGACGGTGGCGGAGGCGGCAGCTCGAGCAGATCCAGCGGGTTGCCCTTGATCATCCGCTGCACGCCCTCCTCGCTGATCCCCGACTCATGCACGGACTGGGCGAATACCCGCAGGCACTCGGCCGGCATTGGGTTGTGACGCTGGCCGGCGTCGCTCATGAGGATGCAGCGCTCGGGACCCAGCTCGTTGATCGCCTCCACCACGCGCGTCAGCGGCGCGTGGTTCCACATGGGGGAGACGGTGCAGTAGCCGAACTCCGCGTAGGCGCCCTGGGCCACGAGTCCCTTCAGGTCCTCCATGTTCAGGGCCGGGACCTTGAAGAACGGGTGGGTGATCATGATCTTCTCCACCCCGCGCTCGCGGGCGGTGGCGACGAGCTTCTGGATCTCGGGCACGGACAGATGGCAGGTGGAGAGGATGGCGTTGTACTGGGCGGTGAGGTCGATCACGTCGATCAGGCCGTTGATCGGCGCCCCGTCGGCGTTGAAGATCTCGATGCCGGGGTCGTTGGCCTTGGCCACCGTGCTCTTCTGCTTGTCGTAGGCGCCGGTGGACCCGAACGTCCGCGCGTGGTTGGCCGCGTCCACCGTCGGCATCCACACGTGCTTGGCGCCAAGCTGCAGAGCGGATTCGACCGCGGCCGGGTTGATCCCGCCCACGGCGCGGTTGAGCACGATGCCACCGACGATCTGGATTCCCGGCACGAGCTGCTGGGCCAGGTAGGCGCGGCTGGTCGTGCGCTCGGAGTGGCACTTGAGCGACAGCGCACGCAGCCCCAGTGACGCCGCATGGCGCGCCACGCCGACGTCGTCAGCGATGCGGGGGAAGAGGTCGGGCTCTGAATGGACGTGGACGTCGACCGCGCCCTTAATGTCGATGAATGGACCGATCATGGGGCTGAGGGCACCTCTCTCCTCGGGGCGGTGTTGCTCTGCTCGCCGTCACGCAGCCAGCGCAGTTCGGCGAGCTCCTGTTCGGTTGGGGCCGCGAGCTCCGCCACGGTGTCTGACACGAGCAGCTCAAAGCTTGTGTTGGCGTGGACGTCGGCCGCGGTCACGCCGGGCTGGAGCGCGTCGAGCCTGAGCCGGCCGCTCGCCTCATCGAAGCCCAGCAGCGCGAGGTCGGTGATCACCGCCACCGGCCGGTTGCGCACCAGTCCTGCCGCCCGGCGCGACTCGGGACCGCTGAGATAGCCGGGGCTGGTGATGAAGTCCACGCGCTCGACGAACCGCCGCGGCTCATGCCGGGTCATGATCATCACCTCGCGGCAGCTCGAGACGATGTCGTTGGCTCCGCCGCTGCCGGGCAAACGGACCTTGGGATGGTCGGGCTCGCCGATGTAGCTGGTGTTGACGTTGCCGTACTGGTCGAGCTGGCCGGCCCCGATGAAGCCGTAGTCGTAGCAGCCGCGCTGTCCGTAGAGGAACAGCTCATTGATCGAGGTCAGCATGAACGCGGCATGGGCGGCGCGCATCTCGTTGGTGGACACCGGCAGGCGCCCGGGCAGCATCCGCGGGCCGATCGAGCCACCCTCGAGCACGATCGTCAGCGACGGCGCGTGCAGGCGCTTGGCCAGCACGCTGGCCTCCAGCGGCGCGCCGACCCCGGCGAACACGACGCGGCCGTCGCGCAGCAGCCGGCTGCCGGCGATGGTCATGAGCTCGACGGGAGTGGGCTCGGCGCCGGCGCTCACGCCGCCAACAGCTCCCGGGCGCGCCGGCGCTGTTCGAGCAGCGTCGAGGCGCCGACCGTGTCCAGGAATCCGGCGAAGCTCCCGGGCCGCTCCACGACCTCGGCCACGTAGGCCTCGACGCCCGCCGCCCCGTCGGCGGCGACCTGCTCGGCGTAGGCGTCGAAGTGGGCGAAGTCCGCCTCGTAGCGGCCGTGGCACTCGTGGGGGTAGCACCCGTAGGCGACCTCGACGACGGCGTCGACGACGAAGCCGGGGATCTGCGTGCGGTCCGCGTGGCGGACGATCGCCTCTGAGGGCACGACCTCCTCAGCAGTCACGATCACGGTCTTGGCCGCCCGCGCGAGCTCGACGTCCATGTAGGCCGGACCCTCGATCTGCGCGTTGCCCGCGGCGTCGACGGTGTGGACGTGGATGAGGGCCACGTCAGGCACCAGCGCCGGGACCGCGACGAGCAGCTGGTCGGTGAACGGGCAGCGCATGTGCTGGGCCGGGAGGCGATCGAGCAGGTCTGAGCCCAGCAGCGAGGCGGTGGGCAAAAACGGCATGCCCATCGAGCCGGCCATCAGCCGCAGTCCAAAGCTGAGGTGACTCCACTCCTCATAGATGGCCGGGTCGCGCTCGACGTAGTCGCGAAAGACCTTGGGGATGCCCCAGCGCAGACCGATCCCCACCCAGCTGGAGATGAGCTTGCTCGCCGCCCCGGTGGCCAGGAACAGCTCGGACTCGTAGCACATGAGGTTGCGCCCCAGGGTGAGGTCCCGGCGCTGGGCGCGCAGCAGCTCGAGCAGCATCGCCCACGGCGTCCGCGAGTAGCAGCAGCCTCCCGCCACCACGGTGTCGCCGTCTGAGACGAGCGACGCCGCCTCCGCCAGTGACATGCGCTTGTCGGCGGCGGTGGTCATCACACCCCCACGGCGAGCTCGGAGACCAGCGGCATGACCTCGGCGGCGAAACGCTCGACCTGCTCGGTCTCGTAGTCACAGGGGACCAGGCAGATGTGCTGCACCCCGGCGGCCGCCTGCGCGGCGATCTGCTCGGCGCACTGCTCGGGGGTGCCGCGGATGGCCGACTCGGCGGTCGACTCGCTCCATGCCGGGAGGTCGAAGTAATCGCCGATGTACTGGCGCGCGCGCCGGTCGGCGGCCTCGAAGCTGTCGTCCACGCACAGCGCGAGCTGCGCGACGTTATCGAGTGAGTTCGGGTCGCGGCCGGCGGCCTGCGCGTAGTCGCGGATCCGCGTCCACGCCGTGCTGAACGCCTCGGGCTCATAGAAGTAGGTCAGCCAGCCGTCCGAGCGCTCGGCCACGCGCCGCAGCACCTTGTCCACGTAGCCCCCGATGAGCAGCCGCGGCCGCGGGCGGGGGGAGGGCACGGGGAGCATGAGCGCGTTGCGAAAGGCCACGCCGCGCGCCTCGCCGGAGACGCGTTCGCCGGTCCAGAACTGCTTCATCAGCTCGAGGTTCTCCTCAAAGACCTGCCCGCGCCTCTTGAAGGGGACCCCGCAGGCGTCAAACTCGCGCTCATACCACCCGACCGCCATCCCCAGGGTGAGGCGTCCGCCCGAGACGAGCTCGAGCGTTGCCGCGGTCTTGGCCAGCACCGCGGCGTTGCGCAGCGGCAGCACCAGGATCCCGGTGCCCAGCTCCACGCGCTCGGTCTCGCGCGCGAGGACGGTGAGCGTGGTCAGCGACTCCAGGAACGGGAAGGGCCGCCCGGTCCCCAGGAACATGTGGTCCCATGCCCAGAGCGAGTCATAGCCCAGCTCCTCGGCACGGCGCGCATAAGCGACGATCGCGTCAAGGTCGGGCACCCGCGGAGCGGGCGTGAAGTTCTCGACGGCCAGGCCGAACTTGAGTCGCGTCATTTGGCCAGTGCCTTGACCAGCACCGCGCGGCCGTGCTCGATGTGCTTGTGCATCCGCTGCTCGACGAGGGCCGCGTCACCGGCCTTGAGCGCCTCGAGGATCTGGAGGTGCTCGTCCAGGAAACGGCGCGGCACCTCGGTGTTATAGACGCGCTCGGAGAGCTCGAGCTGGAGCCGGGTCCAGTAGCCACGCAGCACGCTGAGCAGCTCGCTGCCCGAGGCCTCGTAGATGGTGAGGTGGAAGTCCGCGTCGAGCTGCCCCGCCTCGCGCGCCTCGGCGGCGTCGAGCGCCTCGACGAACCGGGCCAGCACGTCCTCGACGGACTCCAGCACCTCGGGCGTCATGCGCTCGGCGCCCAGCCGGGCCAGGTGGGGCTCCAGCACCAGGCGGACGTCGTAGAGCAGCAGGGCCTCGTCCGGGGTGAGCCGGTAGGTGACGAACGTGCCGCGGCTGCGGTAGGTGATGACCAGTCCCTCGCCCTCGAGGATCCGCAGGCCCTCGCGTACCGGGGTGCGGCTGACGCCGGTCCGCTCCATCACGATCGCCTCGGTGAGGCGCGCGCCGGCGGGCTGGCGGCCGGTCAGGATGTCCTCGCGGATGACGCGACAGACGTGTTCGGCGAGCGAGGGTGGGCGCTCAGGAGGAGCGTCGGCGCCGTCGTCGCGACGACGCAATCCATACCGGTCCGAGCGCCGCGCAGCACGGCCTTTGGAGATGGACATGAGGCCTTTCGAGGGTCGGCGCAACCGAGAGTCAGTGTGCAGAGTATACAAGGAACACCTCCGGCCGCTCAGAGATCCTCGATCAATGCAAACCCGACGGTGTCGAACGTGGTCATCCGCTCGAGCACGCTCTGCGCGCCGTCCAGCCCGACGCGCTCGGTGACCAGCCCAGCCGGATCGAGCCGCTTATCGCCGACGAGGCCGAGCAGAGC
>JBAQGP010000302.1:0-3537 GCA_049287845.1 Solirubrobacteraceae bacterium
CTGCTGGGGGGTCGCGGTGGCGGTGGGCATCCGGCGCCCACTGCCGCCGCAAGCCCCCGTGACAGGCTCATCGCCACCGTGGGCGTCCTGCGCCGGCCCCAGACCGAGGCCGATCGCGATCCCGCCACGCTGCGTCAGATCGCGCGCCTGGACGCGTCGTCGACCGGGTTCCGGTCCGATACCGCCGGGATGCGGCTGGCCGGCGTCACCCCGTGGGGAGAGAAGGTGGTACTGGTCCCGTTCAGGGTGGACCGGACCTATCAGCTCCTGGTGTTCATCGGTGGCCCGCTGTGGGGCGGCGCGGCCACGTCCCGGCTTCGTGCCGGCGGGATCATGGCCATCGAGCCATTGCGACAGCCCGCCGGCACCGGGGTTGTGCTCGTTGTTCCCGACGGTGTCGCCAGGGTGTCGCTGGCGGTCGGCGCGCAGCGCCTGCCCTCCGCGGCCGTGCGCGACAACATCGCGGTGCTGCGCGCCCCGGCCGGCTTGGCCCGGAAGCTGCGGGCCACCGTGCGGGTCACCTGGTACGGGCCGGGGGGTGCCGCCCTCGACGCGTTCCGGTAGGGCGACGGCGCTCAGGTCTGCTTTACTCTGCGGTCGTCATGCCGAAGATGAAGACCCATTCGGGCGCCAAGAAGCGCTTCAAGATCACCGCCAAGGGCAAGGTCTTGGGCCGGCACTCCTACACCAGTCACATCCTGGAGAAGAAGTCGCCCAAGCGCAAGCGCCGCCTCGGCCAGCCCGCCGCCATCTCCGAGCACAACTACAAGCAGATCAAGACGCTGCTGGGAGCAAAGCGGTCATGACGCGTGTCAAGCGCTCACTGCACGCCCGCAAGAAGCGTCGCGCGACGCTGAAGCTGGCCAAGGGCTATCGGGGTGATGCCAGCCGGCATTACCGCACCGCCAAGGAGGCGGTGCTCAAGGCCGACCAGTACCGCTACCGCGACCGTCGTAACCGCAAGCGCGACTTCCGCCGCCTGTGGATCACCCGCATCAACGCCGCCGCCCGTCAGAACGGGCTGTCCTACTCGCAGTTCATGCATGGCCTGCAGACCGCCGGCGTCGAGTTGGATCGTAAGATCCTCGCCGACATGGCCGTCCGCGACGCCGACACCTTCCGACGTTTTGCCGACCGCGCCCGCGAGGCGCTGGCGGCCGGCTGAGCGACTCACCGACCATCCAGCACCGCCACCCGGGCGCCGCTTCTCGAAGCCGGCGCCTTTTTTTATGGCCTGAGCCACAACCAGCACCGCAAGATGATCACCAGCCCTCACAACGAGCACCTCAAAGGCATCCGCAAGCTCAACCAGCGCCGGCGGGCGCGGGAGCAGAGCGGGCGGTTCGTGGCCGAGGGCGAGGACCTGCTCGCCGCTGCCGACGCCGCCGGCTGGGAGCCGATCGAGCGCTATTGCGCGGCGGGCAGCGGACTGCCCGGCATCGAGGTGGAGCCCCAGCTGCTCGCCGCGGCCTCCGAGCTGGGCTCGGGGACCCGGACGTTGGCCGTCTTTGAGGAGCGGTGGGCGAAGACGCCCGCCGGGCCGCTGTGCGTGTACCTGCATGGGGTCCACGATCCCGGCAATGTGGGCACGATCCTGCGCTCGGCCGAGGCCTTCGGCGCCGCCAGCGTCGCCATCGGCCCGGGGACCGCGGATCCGTTCGGCCCCAAGGCGGTGCGCGCGAGCATGGGCGCGACGTTCACCGTGCCGCTGGCGCGTGCGGCCGGACTGGGGGATCTGCCCGGCCTCACCGTGGCGCTCGAGACCGGCGCCGGACCGCCGCTGGACACGCTGACGCTGAGCGAGGTCACGCTGCTCATCGGGGCCGAGCGCGAGGGCCTGCCGGCGGACCTGATCCACGCGGCTGACCAGGTCGCCCACATCCCGATCCACACCCATTCGCTCAACGCCGCCATGGCGGCCACGGTGGCGCTCTATGAGGCGTCTAGGATGGCGCGCTGATGAGCACGACCGATCGGATCGCGCAGATCCAGCAGGAGGCCGGAGACGCGATCGCCGCGTCGAGCACGACGGCCGCGCTGGAGGAGGTTCGCGTCCGCTACCTGGGGCGCAAGGCCCAGCTGCCCAACCTCCTGCGCAGCGTCGCCGAGCTCCCACCCGAGGAGCGTGCCGCCACCGGTAAGGCCGCCAACCAGGCCCGCCAGGCGCTGGAGGCCATGATCGAGGCACGGGGCGGGGAGCTGGCCGGCGCCGAGCTCGAGGAACGGCTGGTGGCAGACCGCATCGACGTGACGCTCCCAGCTGACCCGCTGCCGGCGATCGGGCGCCTTCACCTCATGACCCAGACCCGGCGCGAGATCGAGGACGTGTTCATCGGGCTCGGATTCAACGTCGCCGAGGGGCCCGAGGTGGAGACCGTCTACTACAACTTCGACGCGCTCAACCATGCGCGGACCCACCCGTCGCGCCTGCTCACCGACACCTTCTACGTCAAGAGCCGCGCGGAGGGGGTGGACATCTTTGACCCACACACGCCGCTGCTGCGCGTCCACACCTCGCCAATGCAGGTGCGCGCGATGCAGAGCCAGCCACCGCCCATCTACATCATCGTGCCCGGCCGGGTCTACCGCCCCGACTCCGACGCCACCCACACCCCCCAGTTCCATCAGATCGAGGGCCTGGCCGTCGACGAGGACGTGACCCTGGCCGATCTCAAGGGCACGCTGCTGGCCTTCGCGCGCGCGATCTTTGGCGAGGAGCGCCAGGTCCGGCTGCGCCCGCACTTCTTTCCCTTCACCGAGCCCAGCGTCGAGGTGGACGTCTCGTGCTTCAACTGCGTCGATGGCATCACCGCCGACGGGAAGCGGTGCCCGCTGTGCAAGGGGACGGCGTGGATCGAGATCCTCGGCTCGGGCATGGTCGACCCCAACGTGCTCGCCGAGGTCGCCAGCAACGGCTATGACCCCGAGAAGGTCCAGGGGTTCGCATTCGGAATGGGGATCGAGCGCATCGCCATGCTCAAGCACGGCGTTCCGGACCTGCGCCTGTTCTACGACAACGACATCCGGCTGCTGGCGCAGTTCTAGAGCGCGATGAGAGTCCCCGTGGAATGGCTGCACGAGTACTGCGCGCCGGATCTGGACGCCTTCGCGCTGGCCGAGCGCCTGGCCATGACGGGCACCGAGGTCGAGCGCGTGGAGCGTCACGGGGTGGACGCGTTGGAGCACTTCGTCGTCGGCAAGGTGCTCGCGGCCGAGCCGCACCCCGACGCCGACCGACTGCGGGTGTGCCTGGTCGACACCGGTAACGGCGAGCCGTCGCAGATCGTCTGTGGCGCCCCCAACGTCGCCGCCGGCCAGACGGTGGCGGTGGCCCGGCCCGGTTCGGTCATGCCCGATGGCACCAAACTCAAGGTGGCCAAGCTGCGGGGACAGCCGTCCAACGGGATGATCCTGGCCGAGGACGAGGTCGGCATCGGGCTCGACCACGGCGGGATCATGGTCCTCGATGACACGCTGGCGGCGGGAACGCCGCTGGAGTCGGTGCTGCCCATCGCCACCGACGTGCTCGTGCTCGAG
>JBAQGP010000303.1:0-3555 GCA_049287845.1 Solirubrobacteraceae bacterium
CCCAGCCGTCGTCACCTTCGTCGGGGCGGCGATCGGGACGAATCGGCGAGTCCTTGAGCGCGGGGAACATCAGCAGGGCGACGCAGCCCAGCCCGAGCAGGTGGACGCCGGCAATCCAGAGCATGAGGGCAGCCCCGCTCATAGCGCTAGATTAGCGCACCGTTAGCGCGCTGTGGCAGTGTTTTTCGGGCGATCTCTGAACGCGCGGGATGAGCGATTTGGCCACCGGGCGGGCGTTTTCAGCGGATGGCGCTAGCATCGAACGCCGCTCATGGCACGTAACGACACCACCTCACTTCAGGTCTCCCCCCGCGAGCCGGGAGGGTCACGCGAGGCGCGCCGCCTGCGCCGCGCGGGCAACGTTCCCGGTGTTCTCTACGGCGGCGGCGACGACCCCGTCTCATTCCACGTCCCGTCGCGCGCGCTGCGGCATGCGCTCGCCCGCGCCGGCGCGGTGATGGATCTGACGATCGAGGGCGGCGGCTCGAGCCCGGTGGTCCTCAAGGAGCTCGTGCGCCACCCGATCACCGGCGAAACGGTGCACCTCGATCTGCTCCGCGTCCGCCTTGACGTGAAGATCCAGGCCACGGTCCAGCTCGAGCTGACCGGCGCCGAGGACTCCCCGGGCGTCAGGGACGGCGGCGTGCTGGAGCACGTCACGCGCGAGCTCACCATCGAGGCGCTGCCCAACGACATCCCGGACGTTCTCACTCACGACGTGTCGCAGATGCAGATCAACGACACGCTGACACTCGAGTCGCTCACGCCACCGTCGACAGTGACGCTGGTCGATGACCCCGAGACGGTGATCGCCAACCTGAGCCCGCCGAGGCTCCAGCTCGAGGCCGACGACGAGATCGAGTCCGAGACAGAGGTCGTCGGCGAGGGCGAAGAGAGCACCGCCGCGGGCGAGGACGCCGCCGAGGGCGGCGACACCGAGGCCTCCGGCGACTCCGCCGCCGAGTAGCACCGCGCCATGCGCCTCCCTGGCCGCCGCGGCGGCGGGGCCCGTGGCAGCGGGGCCCCCGTCGACTGGCTGATCGTCGGCCTGGGCAACCCCGGCGCCGAGTACAAGGGCTCGCCGCACAACATCGGCTTCGAGGTCGCCCAGCGGCTCAACGAGCGCTGGGATCTCGGCAAGCCGAAGTCCAGATACCGCGGGTTGCTCACCGAGGGCCGCATCGAGACCGTCCCCACCCACGCCGGCCATGCGCGGGTCGCGGTGCTCATGCCCCAGACGTACATGAACGAGGCGGGCAAGTCCGTCGGTCCGGCCCGGGGTGAGCTCAAGGTCGACCTCGATCACCTGCTCGTCATCCACGACGAGATCGACCTCCCCTTCGGGGACATCCGCGTCCGCCTGGGCGGCGGTCTGGCCGGCCACAACGGCCTCAAGTCCCTGAAACAGTCGCTGGGCAGCGCCGACTTTCACCGCGTCCGCGTTGGAGTCGGCCGCCCGCCGACCACCGATCCCGACCGTGTCGCGGCCTACGTCCTGGGCAAGTTCCGGGAGCCCAGGGCCGACGTCGATGCCCTCATCGACACGGCCGCCGATGCGGCACAAAAGATCGTCGAGGACCCTCCAGGGCCCTAGTCGCGGGTGCCTAGACTGAGAAGGGCAGCTCTCGATGCTCTCCTCCCTCCTCGCCCACGCCGATGACGACCCGCAGACCGCCGCGCTGTCGCGCGAGGGCGGAGACGCGTTCGTCTCCCAGTCGCTGCGACCCTACCTGGTCTCGGCGCTGCTGGACCGCGACCCCACGCAGCCGGCGATCGTGGTCGCCGGCGACGACCGGGCCGCGCGCGATCTCGCAGCGGGACTGAGGACCTGGCTGGACCCGCGGGTCGTCCGCTACTACCCGAGCCGCGGCGTCAACTACGAGTCGCACCTGGCCCCGCCGCCGCACCTCGTGGGTCTGCGCATCGCCGCGCTCGACGCCCTGCTCGAGTGGCAGAACGCCCCCGGCCACGCGGCCCCGGTGGTCGTCGTCAGCGCCGTGGCACTGTCGGAGAAGGTGCCCGACCCGGCCATGCGCCCGCACGGCTTCGTACTGCGCGCGGGCGATCTCATCGACCTCGACGAGACCGCCATGGACCTCGTCGCCGCGGGCTACGAGCGCGTCGACCAGGTGGAGGACCGAGGCCAGTTCGCCATCCGCGGCGGCCTGCTCGACGTGTTCCCGGCCACGGAGGACCGGGCCGTCCGCGTCGACCTGTTCGGCGACGAGATCGAGGCCCTGCGCTGGTTCTCCACCTTCACCCAGCGCTCCCTCGACGACGCCGAGTGCGTCGAGGTGGCCCCGGCGGCCGAGCTGGCGCTCGAGCACCGCGAGCTGGCTGAGATCGCCGCGCTCGAGGAGGCGTCTGACCGCCCGGACATCACCGAGCTCCTGCCCGTCGAGAACTTCCACTCGTTCCTGGAGCTGACCTCCGCGGACGCGGCGGTCCTCGTCTCAGGATCCGAGGATCTCGCCCCCGCGCTCGCCGACCACTGGCAGGACGTCACCGCGGCCTTCCACGACGACGACGCCCACCACCTCTACGTCGCGCCCGAGCACATCATCGCCCAGCTCGAGGAGCGGGTCCGGATCCGGCTGTCGAGCATCGACCAGGATCAGCGGTTCGCCTTTCGCGCCCAGGCCGCCGACATCGCCGCCCGCGGCCTCAAGGAGGCCGAGCCCGAGCTGGAGAAGCTCGCGCGTTCCGGGTACCGCACGGTGCTCACGTTCGCGCGCAAGGGGGAGGGCGAGCGCTTTGCCTACAACCTGGGCCGGCTGAGGACGCGGTGGCTGGGGGAGGGCGAGGCCGCTCCCGCCACCCCCGGCCAGATCAGCCTGGCCGCGGCGCGGCTGCAGAACGGCTTCATCGCCCCGCAGTTCCACCTCGCCGTCATCCCCGATCACCGGCTCTTCCGGCGCCGCCGGGCCGCCGAGAAGCCCGGGCGTGAGCGCCGCCGCGGCGTCCTGCGCAGCTTCGCCGACCTGCGCACCGGCGACATCGTCGTCCACGAGGACCACGGGATCGCCCGCTTCGCCGGCTTTGACACCAAGACCGTGGCCGGCGTCACGCGCGACTATCTCTATCTCGAGTACGCGGGCTCTGACCGGGTGTTCGTGCCCGTCGACCAGCTGGCGAAGATCAGCCGTTACGTGGGGGCGGGCGGGGCCCACCCGCCGCTGTCCAAGCTCGGGGGCGCCCGCTGGGAGACGATCAAGTCCCGGGCCCGGCGTGCCGCCCAGGAGCTTGCCGGCGAGCTGCTCAACCTCTACGCCGAGCGCAAGCGCCGCGAGGGCCATTCCTTCCCGATGGATACCGACTGGCAGCGCGAGTTCGAGGACGCCTTCCCGTACACCGAGACGCCCGACCAGCGTGATGCCATCGAGTTCGTGAAGGCCGACATGGAGGCGCCGCGGCCGATGGACCGTCTCATCTGCGGCGACGTCGGCTACGGCAAGACCGAGGTGGCGCTGCGCGCCGCCTTCAAGTCCGCCCAGGATGGCAAGCAGGTGATGGTGCTGGCGCCCACGACGATCCTGGCCCAGCAGCACTACGGCA
>JBAQGP010000304.1:0-2189 GCA_049287845.1 Solirubrobacteraceae bacterium
GGTGGATCGCGTCTGCCGGCGGATGCGCACTGCGGGGCGGGCATGCCGGACGGTCGTGCTGCGGCTGCGCTTCGATGACTACTCGCGCGCCACGCGCTCCCACACCCTGGCGGAGGCGACGACGCGCACCACCACGTTGCTGCGCGTCGCCCGCGGGCTGCTGGCCGCCGCGGGCGCGGTGATCGCCCGCCGGGGGCTGACCCTCATCGGCATCGCGCTGACCAACCTGTGCGACGCCAAGGCCATTCAACTGGCGCTGCCGTTCGACCGCACCGCCGGGCTGGACCGCACCCTCGACGAGCTGCGTGATCGCTTCGGCGCCGGCGCGATCTGCCGTGGGACGCTCGTGGGACAGGATGCCGAGATATGGGTGCCCCTGCTCCCCGACTGAGCCGGGGTGCACCGCGCGCGGCCCACCGCGGAGGCGGAACGCCGCCGTGCGCGGGGACGCCCCCGCGTGACCTCAGAGGCTGGCGAGGCGCTCGTGCAGGAAGCGGACCTCGGCGTCAGCGTCGGTCAGCGCCAGCGCGCGGCGGTAGGCGACCGCGGCCTCCTCCGGGCGGTCCAGGCGGCGCAGCAATTCGGCCCGGGTCGAGTGCAGGTAGCGGTACCCGTCGAGGCTGAGCCCGTCCACGATGGCCAGAGCCTCATCCGGCGAGCCGGCCTCCGCGACCGCCACGGCGCGGTTGAGCTCGACCACCGGCGAGCCGGTGAGACGGGAGAGCTGCTCGTAGAGCGCGCCGATCTGGAGCCAATCGATCGGATCGTCGAACTGGAGCGAGGCGATGGCTGCCTGCAGCACGTAGGGGCCGCGGCCGCGGAGCGCCAGGGCGCGGTCGAGGTCGGCGCGGCCGCAGGCGATCTGGTCAGCGTCCCACAGGGTGCGGTCCTGGTCGGCGAGACGAACGAGATCACCGTCGACGAACCGGGCCCGGCGGCGCGCGTGGTGCAGGCGCATCAGGGCGAGCAGGGCGTTGACCTCGGCCTCGTCGGGCATGAGCTCTGAGAGCACCATGCCCAGGACGATCGCCTCCGCTGCCAGGTCGACGCGGCCGCCGTAGCCCTCGTTGAAGATGAGATAGATCACCGCCAGGACGGCTCCGAGGCGCTCGGGGAGTAGGCGGGCGGGTGGGACGCTGAACGGGATGCCCGCGAGCTTGATCTTGGTGCGCGCGCGGGAGAGGCGGCGCTTCATCGTCTCCGGAGGTACGAGAAAGGCCCGCGCGATCTCGTCGTTGGTGAGGCCGCCGAGGGTGCGTAGGGTCAGCGCGACCTGGGCCTCGGTCGAGAGGGCCGGGTGACAGCAGCTGAAGAGCAGCTCCAGCCGCTCGTCGCCGATCTGATCAGAGCCGAGATCGTTCACGTCATCCTCCGCGGCCTCCTCGCGTTCCAGCAGGCGCGCCTTGGCCGCCAGGGCGCGCTCGCGGCGGATCCGATCGATCGCCCGGTTGCGCGCCGTGGTGATCAGCCACGCAACCGGGTTCTCCGGCGTCCCCTGGCGGGGCCACCGCTCGACGGCGATGGCAAACGCCTCCTGGGCAGCGTCCTCGGCGAGCTCGAAGTCGCCGAGGTAGCCGACCAGGGACGCGACCACGCGACCCCAGTGCCGCCGGAACACGCTGTCGAGCACCGGGCCGGAGCCAGGGGGTCGTGCAATCAACTATCTAACCTTCGACCACCAGCGGGCGCACCTCGACCGAGCCGCCCAGGCGCGCCGCGGGGACGCGCGCCGCCAGTTCGATCGCCGCGTCGAGGTTGTCCAGCTCGAACACGTAGTAGCCGGCGAACACCTCCTTCGTCTCCGCGAAGGGGCCGTCGGTGGTGAGCGTCTGACCGTCGTTCACCCGCACCGTGGTGGCGGTCGTCACGTCTTCCAGGTGGCCGCCCGCGCGGCAGGTCGGCTCATCGCGCAGGGCGAAGTACTCGGCCGACATGGCCTCGAGCTCGCCGTTGCTGAAGCCGTCGACCATGCCGGGCGTGGTGTAGATGAGCAGGGCGTAGTTCATGCGGAACCTCCGTGGGCAGTGGGCCTATGTCGTCTCAGAGACGAACGGAGCGGCTCAGAGGGGACACTACGCCGTCCCCACCAGCACCGGCCCGACGGGCTCGTGCTCCAGCCGCGCCGCCGCGTCGCGGGCCGCATCCTCGCCCGCGAAGCGCGCGACGAGCCGGATCGCCACGTCGATCCC
>JBAQGP010000305.1:0-3528 GCA_049287845.1 Solirubrobacteraceae bacterium
CTCTTCCAGCGGGCGTGGCGCGAGCAGTTCGCTCAGCGCCGCGCGGAGGCGCTCGGGGTCATGCGATCCAGGGTCGGGAGCGCTACGAAGCGGACGCGTCACGGACTCGACGCCGATCGCCGCCAGCTCGGAGGCATCGAATGCGAGCATGGCCGAGGGGTCGTGGAGCACCGCGTCGACGCGGACCCCGTGCATTCGGAGCGCGAGCAGATGATCGGCGCCGGTCAAGTCCCCGGCCTCACTCAGGTCAGGCGCAAGGTTCGCGATCCAGACCACCCGTGCGGACGTGTCGGTCAGTGCGGCCGCGAGGTCGGGCACCGCGCACGTCGAAAGGATGTGCCGGTACAACCCCCCCGGAGCCAGCAGCACCCACCGTGCGCTCCGGATGGCGGCCACCGCAGCCTCAGGTGAGTCGGTCCGGCCGTCCGCGAACCGGAGCCGTCTGACCGGGCGCTCCGTTCGCCCGGTGGCGTTTCCCGGCGTCGTCAGTCCGATCTCCTCGATGTGGCGCCTCGCCGGCTCGACGGTGGCCGGCAGGACCGCTCCCTCGATGCCGAGCTGATCCCCGAGCCATATGCTCGCGCGCCCATAGCCCCCCAACGCGTCGGCGGCGGCGGTGAGGGTGAGATCCCCCAACGGATGCCGTCCGACGCCATCGACTGTCAGTGGCCGCCGGATGGCGTGCAGGAGCGCCCCATCCTCGTCGCTCAACGCCTCGAGCGAGCGTCGCAGGTCCCCGACCGGACCCGTGAGACGCTGTCGCGCGCCGCCCGCTCGATCTCCCTCGTCGGAAATGCTCGTGATCACCGTCAGGCGCGTTCCCGCCTCGCGCAGCGCGGACAACACACAGGTCAGGCCGCGACCCCCCCCGAGAGCAACAACCTGGTCGTTCGATCCTTCGTGTTCTGCCAAGGCTGTTCCCTCGCCCCTCTAGACCGCTTGTCAGTGTGATTACCCCACGAGTGGCCCTGTCACGTCAACGGGATGTCTGAGCCATCCTGCGTTCATAGTTGATCAGATCGCAGTGCCCGCGTCTCGCTCCGAGTCAGATCGTGCAACGCCGCAACTGACCTCCGAAACGCCTCGCGCGCCGCCCCGAGTTCGTCACGCTCGCGCAGCGCGGTGCGGAGTTCCTCAGGCGCAGCCCCGTCACCCTTGGTCAGCTCGAGCAGCCGATCATGGAGCCGGTGATACTCGAAGTCCAGCCTGAGCGCATACGTGCTCAGGTTGGTGATCGCGTCGTCTGCGCGTTTGCCGGCGCCATCGCCCCGCGCGGCGAGGTCAAGCCGCGTGCGACGACGCACCCCTGCTCTGGGGTCGTGGTGAGAGTCGATATTGGTGCCCATCCTCCCGAGCGCGCGGCGCCCTCCTCGCATTTTGCGCAAAGTGTGACTGGCCGGCTGAGCGAGGTAAATAGGTCAGCTCGGGATAAAAGAGTTCATGGTGTGAACGTCTTCACCGCGCCAGGCCCGGTCGACTTGGCCCAGACATAGTTCACCACTGAACGCAGGACGGGAGAGAAGGGCCATTGGCGGGCTGCCGACCACGTAACACACTTCCTGCGCGGGAATCGGCGGTGAAGGAGCCGGCTGTTGCGGGGCACAGGGCATTTTCGGACACGAACTGACTCACAGACGGATCGGCGGTACGGCATGAAGCGCATTGGGGCGATCGCGCTGGTGCTCTGGGCCGGGCTGGCTTTTGCGATGGGAGCTCAAGCGAAGCCCAAGCATCAGGTGCTGAAGTGCAAGGCGGGCTATACGCGCCGTCTCGTGCGGATCCCCCAGCGCGTTCACGGCCGGATCGTGCGCCGGCGCGGCCGGATCGTCTACATGACCGTCCAGCGCTGCGTCATGCCGAAGCCCAAGCCGAGGCCAAAGCCGTCCTCGCCCACCTCACCGCCGACGGGCACCACCACGACTCCGAGTACGCAGCCTCCAGTGACTCCGACCGTTCCGTCGCCGACCACGACCACCACCACCACCACGACCAGGCCGACCACCACCACCACACCCACGACGACCACCACCACGACGACGACCACCACCCCCACCGCACCCCCACCTCCTCCACCCCCACCTCCTCCACCCCCACCGGGTGGCGCTGTCCTCGTCGCGGTCGGGGACATCGCGCGTCATCTCGGCTGTGCCTCCAGTTGCCCGCAGTCCGAGACTGCGGCGCTCGCACAGAGCTTCAGCCCCACCGCCGTCGCCGTGCTCGGGGATAACCAATACGACGACGGCGCGTTCAGCGAGTACACGGGGTCCTATGCCCTCACATGGGGACGTGACTTCAATTCCATCGTGGACCCGGTGCTGGGAAACCACGAGTACCTTACCTCCGGCGCCGCAGGTTACTTCCAGTACTTCGGGAACAGCGGCGTGAGGACCGGCGTTCCGTCCAACCCGGCGGGCGGCTATTACTCGTTCGATCTCGGCACATGGCACATCGTCGCGCTCAACTCCAACTGCTCGGACCAGAACGGCTGCTCGGATGCCCTGTACGGCGGGACCACGTCAGCCGAGACCTCGTGGCTGCAGTCTGATCTGGCGGCCAACCGGAGCGCGTGCGTGCTCGCGATGTGGCACCACCCGCGGTTCTCCGACGGCTGGACGTTCGGCGTCCCCAGTGTGGCGCCGCTGTGGACAGCGCTCTACGGCGCGCACGCCGACGTCGTGCTCAACGGACACGACCACCTCTACGAGCGCTATACGCAGTTGGATCCGTCCGGTAACGCGACCCCGAATGGCATCGCGGAGTTCGTGGTGGGAACCGGCGGCGAGAGCCTGAACGGGCTCGGCGCGGACCCACCCACACTGCTCGCCTACGACGCAAGCGACTACGGCGTCCTGGTGCTCACCCTTCACGCCAGCAGCTATTCCTGGCAGTTCGTCGCGACCGACGGCTCGGTCGTCGACAGCGGCACGACGGCCTGTCACGGCTCGGGGGCGGCGTCCGCCACCACCGCCACGGCTCGCCAGGCCCACGTCGCGCCGACCGCGCGCTTGAGCGGGCCGCCGCTCAGCTTCGACGCCCGGCCGCTCCAGAGGTCGCTGAGCTCGGTCCAGCGGGCAGGCCTTCCGGTGGCGGTCCTCTCCGACCGAGCAGTCGACGTCGTCGTGACGGTATGGCTGCGCCACGGGCATCGGTTGACACGCCTCGCGTCGTTTTACGAGACCGAGTCGCAGATCAACAAACCACACAGCATGATCAGGCTCCGTCTCCCCACCCGCCCTCGGTGGGGCACCGGGGTGGCCACCCTCGTCCTGCGGTTCGCGGCCGAGGACGGGGCCGGACATCGACACACGGTGACGCGGACCGTGCGGCTTCGGTAACTGATGGCAGCCCACCGCACACACTCGGGTCCCGACGGATTCACGGCCGGGTTGGGGCAGCACCTCCTTGCCGCCACGGTGAGTGCTCTTTCCCTGCTCCTCGCCACCCTGTGCGTCGCGGCCTCGGCCACGGCCGCAGTCGGAGCGGCCACGGCGACGACCGCGCCAGCCGGATCGGGAGCGACCACTGGGC
>JBAQGP010000306.1:0-1658 GCA_049287845.1 Solirubrobacteraceae bacterium
GCTTCGTGCTGGCCGCGGTGCTGGTCGCGCGCCTCCCGCGCGCACGTCCCTGCGGCCCTGAGCGGTCGGCGCCGCGGCTCTCCGCGGGAGGTCTGCGCTCCGTCCTGCGCATGCCGGCGGTGGCCGCCGCGCTGGTCGTGGCGCTCGTGGCTGCGACGGCGCAAGGGATCTTCGTCGTCCTCTTCATCGTGTTCGTCGCGCGGCGGCTCGGCGGCGGCCCTGCGGAGATCGGTCTGTTGCGCGGGGTGCAGGCAGTGGGCGCCATCGCGGGCGGGACCCTGCTCGCGACGCGCGGGGACCGCTGGCGTCCGATCGTCCTGGCCGCGGCGGCGGCCATCGCCTTCGGCGTCATCGACATGACGATCTGGAACGGACCGATGGTCACGCGGGCAGAGGCGGTGTACGCGGCGCTGTTCGTATGCGCCGGCGCTCCCGGCGTGATCATGGAGACGGCCGGAATCAGCTTCCTGCAGGCCGCCGGCGAGGACGGCGAGCGCGGACGGGTCTTCGCGGCGCTCGGGCTCGTCGAGAACGCCGGGCAGGCGCTCGGCATCGCTCTGGCGGGTGTGCTCACCGCTCCGCTGGGACTGATGGCCCTGCTCAACGCCCAGGGGACGCTGTACCTGGCCGCTGGCGCCGTGGTGGTGGGGCTGGGGAGGAGGGCGAGGCCGTCCCGGATCCCCGCCGTCTACTCCTGAGCGGGCGGGCAGCGATGATCGCGGCCCCGGCGAGCGCCAGCGCCGCCGCCGCCGCCCAGCCCAGGAGCGGACCGCTGAGCGGGAAGGCCAGAGAGGCGCCGGTGGCGCTGAGCAGCAGCAGCACGGCCACACCGAGCGCCGTCCCCAGCTGAGCCGCGGTGTTGAGGACGCCGGCCGCCGCGGCCTGGAGCGATGCGCCGACGTCTGTCCCCAATGCGTTTGCGGCCACCGAGGACACGCCGAGCCCGACCCCCATGACGCTGACCGGCGCCGGCAGCAGCCACCCTGCGTGGTGGAGGGCGATGAGCCCGATATCGGCCAGCCCGATCACGGCCAGGCCGAGCGCGATCGTGCCCTGGGCCGGCAGGCGGCGCAGGGTCGGGGAGGCCAGGGCGGCGCCGGCGATGGCCCCGAAGCTGAGTGGGAGGAGCCGTAGTCCGGCGGCGGCGGGGGAGAGATGCTGGACGCGTTGGAGCTCGAGGGTGGCGATGGCGGCCGCCGAGCTGGTGGTCGCGGTGTTCAGGAAGGCCGCCGCGGCGCCGACCCGCAGGGACCGGTGGCGCAGCCCGTCTCGCGGGATGAGGGGATGCTCGGCGTGGCGTTCCACCCCGACCACCACGGCGAGGAGGAGGGCCCCGCCGCCGATGGCGACGAGCCCCAGCTCCGGGTGGCCCGGTGGTTGCACGACGGAGGCGCCCAGTACCAGCCCGGCGACGCCGGCGCTGAAGAGCAGCCCGCGCGCCAGGTGCAGGCGGGGAGGGTCGCTCCGCCGGCTCCCGGAGACCCGCGCCACCACCCCGGTGGCAATGACGAGCGCCAGCGGGAGGTTGAGCCAGAACATGGCGCGCCAGCCGATGATCTGGGTCACGGCCCCGCCGACCATGAACCCGCTCGCTCCCGCCACCGCGCCGGCGGCGCTCCAGGCCGACATCGCGGCGCGCCGGCCGGAGGGCTGCGGGG
>JBAQGP010000307.1:0-2336 GCA_049287845.1 Solirubrobacteraceae bacterium
ATCCGCCCAAGAGCGCGAAGATCGCCTACCCGATCTCCACGTTCACGTACGTGATCGCCCCGACAGCCGCCCCTCAGGGCGCCCTGCTGAAGGCCTTCGTCCAGTTTGCGCTGGGCACGGGTCACTCATTCGGCGCGAACCTCGACTTCGCGCCGCTGCCCAAGGTCGTGGTCAATGCCGACAAGGCGGTGGCGAACCGCCTCTAGGCACACGCAATCGGAGCAGCGGCTCCGCATCACCGGAGGCCCGGCCCGGTCAGGCGGCGATCTCGTCGCCCGGCCGGGCCGTTGTGCGTGATGCGCGGACGCTCGCCGCGGAGCCGCCGATCGCCCCGATCACATCACGTGTCGGCACACCCGGGCACGCCGAGGGCGGCCCACGCCGCACGTGACTTCGCCTCCAGCGGAGCCAGCTGGACCTGAAGGGTCTTGATCGCCACGATGGGGTCATTGCCCGCCTTGAGCCCCCTGAGCGAGGACTGCAGCACCTTGAGCTCCTGTTCGGTGGCGCTCACCGCCTGGCGGAAGTGCACGCCCAGCTCGCCGTCCGGGTGCATGGCTGACAGGGCCGCGAGCTCGGGCGCCACGGCGGCAATGCCGCGCCTCAGGAAGACGGCGCCCTCCGACGGAATCTGGGGCGTGGGGATGCGGTTCAGCCGCTGTGCGGTGACCGTGCAGACGCGGGCCGCGCCGGTCCGGAGCTGGTGGGCGGACATGACGTCCGAGCCGCCGCAGCCGGCGGTCGCCAGCGCCAATGCGAGCACCGGCACGCAGGCCCAGCGCAGGCTCACGAGAGATCCACCGCCAGCAACCGCTCGAGCTCCTCGATCGTCTTCCGCGCCTCGAAATGCCGCACCGTAGCCATGCCCATGTCCCGGGCGGGGGCGAGGTTGAAGCCCAGGTCGTCGACGAACACGCAGGCGATGGGTGGCAGGTTGATGGCGCGTGCGCCCAGCGCGTAGATCTCCGGCGTCGGCTTGCGGACGCCGACATCGCCGGAGATCACGACGCCGTCAAACAGCTCACCCAGCAGGGAGCGGTCATACGTGGACGCTCCCCACGAGTTTGAGATCAGCCCGGTGCGAACCCCCGCGGCGCGGGCGCGCCGTACTGCGTCCAGCATCGCCTCATCCAGGCCGCAACCCGCGAACAGCCTCTCGATCAACCGTTCCGGGTCGACCCCGAGGATCGCGGCGAAGCGCCGCTCGAAATCCGCGTCGGCGAGCGTGCCCGTCTCGAGCCCGACCAGCAGATCGCGGCTGGCCTCATCGCTTGCAAACAGGTCGCGGACGCTCTCGGCGGAGAGCCCCTCCCGCTCGCAGAACGCGGCGAAGGACGCGAACACGTTGGTGGTCATGACCCCGCCCCAGTCGACGAGCAGGCCCGTGTATGAACCGGCGTCGCTCATGCGCCCGTGCCCGGCCGGCTAGAAGCCGTGCCGCGTGACGTCGAGGGCACGCTGGGCGAGCTCGACGACGCCGTCGCCGAACGTCTTGAGCCAGGGGTCGTCGGTGGTGCCCATCACCGCGCGCTTGTAGTTGCCCTCCATGAACACCGACGCCTTCCACATGGCCAGCGTCACGTACCAATCCAGCGACTGCACGGACCGGCCCGAGCGCTCCTCGTAGCGCGCCACCATCTCCTGCCGGGTCGGAAACCCGGGTCGGTCGGTGACGGTGTGCATGGCGAAGCGGCTCTTGACATCCGTCGACTGCACCCAGTGGACCATCATGTAGCCGATGTCGGCCAGCGGGTCGCCGATCGTCGCCATCTCCCAGTCCAGGATCGCGGTCAGCCGCGGCGGAGGCTCGTCGGCGAACATCGTGTTGCCGAGCCGATAATCGCCGTGCACGATGGTGGCCGGGGGCGAGTCGGGGATGTTGCCGGCCAGCCAGGCGCCGACCGCGTCGAGCTCCTCGATCTCGCGGGTGCGGTTGACCTCCCACAGCCCGTTGAACCGGCGCAGCTGACGCTCGAGGTAGCCCGTCGGCTTCCCAAACCCCTCCAGCCCCAGCGTCGTCCATTCGGTGGCGTGCAACTCCACCAGGGCGTCGACCAGCTCGTCGGCGATGAGGGCACGGTGTGCCGGGGTGTCCAGCGGCGCGGGCAGCTCCTCGGTGATGACCGCGCCGTGCACGCGCTCCATGATGTAGAACGGCGCGCCGATCACCTCGGGCTCGGCGCAGATCGCCAGCACCCGCGGCGCACGGACCGAGGTCGGCTGCAGGGCGGTGAGGAGCCGCGCTTCGCGCAGGACGTCGTGGGCGCTGGGCGGCAGCGGCCCGCGCGGCGGCCGGCGCAGGACCACTCCGGTGGACAGCGCGAAGGTGACGTTGG
>JBAQGP010000308.1:0-2648 GCA_049287845.1 Solirubrobacteraceae bacterium
CCCTCGGCTCGCGCCACTCGTTCACGTCGATCGGGGATGCGCATGAGCTGATAGCGCTCGACCGTCTTGCCGATGAGATCACGATCGACCGCGATGCACGCACGGTCACCGTCCCGGCCGCCACGACCTACGCCGAGCTCGCCGAGGCGCTCAACCGTGCGGGGCTGGCGCTGGCGAACATGGCCTCGCTGCCCCACATCTCGGTGGGCGGGGCGATCGCCACGGCGACCCACGGCTCGGGCGAGCGCCTGGGAAATCTCGCCACCTCGGTGACCGGCTTGGAGCTCGTCACCTCGTTGGGTGACATCTTCACAGCCCGGCGCGGTGACGAGCACTTCGACGGGCTGGTCGTCGGGTTGGGTGCGCTCGGCGTCGTCACGCGGGTCACGCTCGCGCTCGAGCCCTTCTACGAGGTCAGCCAGCACGTGTACGAGGGGATGGAGTGGGAGGCGCTGCTCGGGCACTTCGATGAGATCGAGGCGGCCGGGAGCAGTGTCAGCGTGTTCCATCGCTTCGGCGAGCGCACGGAGCAGGTGTGGATCAAACGGCGCGCCCCCGTCGATGACGCGCCCTCCGAGCTGTTCGGAGCCCCGGCCGCGACCACGCAACACCACCCGGTGCCCGGCGAGGACACGGTCAACGCCACCCCGCAGCTGGGGGACCTCGGCCCATGGTCAGATCGGCTGACGCACTTCCGGTCGGGCTTCACGCCCAGCTCGGGTGAGGAGATCCAGTCCGAGCTGTTCGTGGCTCGCTCCGATGCAGTTCCCGCGATTCGGGCGGTCCGCGAGCTGTCCGGCGAGATCCGGCCGCTGCTGCTCGTCTGCGAGCTCCGCGCGATCGCCGCCGACTCGCTGTGGCTGAGCCCACAGTACGGTCGCGACACGATCGCCCTGCACTTCACCTGGCGCCGCGAGCAGCATGCCGTAGAGCAGGTGGTGGCAAAGATCGAAGCCGCGCTGAAGCCGTTCGCCGCCCGCCCGCACTGGGGCAAGGTGACGAGCCTGCGAGCGGCCGATATCGCCCCCCTGTACGAGCGCCTAGACGACTTTCTCCGCCTTCGCGAACGGCTGGACCCCCGGGGGGCATTCGTGAACGACTGGCTACGCGCCCACCTGCTCGGCGCGGCGTAGGCGTCGACCCCGCGGGGTTGGCATACTGAACGCTCCCCTCGGGGGCGTAGCTCAGTTGGTTAGAGCGCCGGCCTGTCACGCCGGAGGTCGCGGGTTCGAGTCCCGTCGCTCCCGTCAGACGCACCGAGACAACCCGCGACATTTGCAGGGGTTTCGGTGCGTTACTGCGTTCTGGGGTTCGCCACCGCGAGCCGGCGCAAGTCTGTTCGCGACAGAAAAACGGTGACCAAAACGGTGACCAACTAGGCCCTTCGGCCGAGCCGCGCGAGGTCGCGTGGCTCCGGGAACATGCGGGTCTCGAAAACGAGCATGGGCTTCCAGTCCATAGGGGTTCGAATCCCCCCCTCTCCGTCAATTACCGAGGCTTCCCAGCACTGGCCGGGGATCCGACTCAGTTCGGGCCGGTACAGAGAGCTCGCCACCCAGGTCAACGCAGGCCAACGCAGGCCTCATTGGCCGGTCTGTCATTCCCCTCGCCATTCCCCCAAAGGGCGAACGGGGGAGCTAGCCGGAAGGGTCGCGAAGGACCGCGCGGACACGTCTTGTGGCCTCAGAGCAGAGGCTCTTGGGCGGGTCTGCGTCGACTCGGAGGATGCGAGGTGAACGGCTCATGCGCTCTGAGTCCGACTCACGCGAGTCGCCGCCAGGACGCGCTTGCGCGTGGTCCACCAGGTCGACCGGTCCGTCTCGCAAACGAGAAAGACCGGGTTGCCGCCCGGTCTCTCAGCACATAGGCGCCGTCAGCGCCGAACAAGAATCTGTACGCCTCAGTGTACGCCGGCTCGGGACGGAATCCAAGCCGACCACGGGGGTCCGCGCGCTTGTACAGCGACTGAACGTCACCGCGAGCGCCCGCCGGTCAGCGGGCGTTGGCGATGGCCTTCAGCCACACCACCGCCCTCGAACGCGAGGGTCAGCGGTTCGATCTGCTGGTCGTCGTCGCGGGCTCGTGTCCGCAAGCGAGGCTCTTGTGCGCGTGGAATGGGAGCGGCGCGGTGAGTCACGCCGCGCTCGCCGCTGTGCTGCGCCTGGAGGAGGTGAGCGCGGGCGAGCGGCTGACGGCGTTCTCGTTTGCGAGCTTTGCCAACCGTGAGCACCATGCGTGGCCCGGGACGCCGGTGGCGGCGGCACGCGCGGGGTTGAGCCGCAGCCAGTACCTCGCAGCCCGCGACGGACTGGCGCCGGTGCCTAGTCGACATCGATGACCCCGGCGGCGGGCGCGAACGCTCGCCCGTCGTCTCGCTGCGGTTCGCCGAGTCGGGCCCGTGGTGCGACGCTGAGGTCAATCCGGGCCTGATGGAGGCGGTCCTCAGCTACAGCCACACGCGCGGGTCAGCGCGTGTGCTCCTGGCGATGGCGACGCTGGCCGCGGTCGCCGATCAGCACGGCACGGTGACCGGGCTCTCCGTGGAGGAGATCCAGGCGGCGACGGGGATGGCTGACAGTACCTATAGCCGGGCCAGAGCCACCCTGCTGGACTCCGGCGAGCTGATGCTCGCAGCCGCCGGCGGCGGT
>JBAQGP010000309.1:0-1674 GCA_049287845.1 Solirubrobacteraceae bacterium
CTGCTGGGGCTCGCGATTGTGCTGGCCGGCGGCGTGCCGCTGGTCGCGCGCCGGAGCCGGGTGGCGGCGGGCGGGGCTTCGGTCGCCATCCTCCTCCTTGCCTTCCCGGTCTCGGGGCTGCGCTGGCACTGGCTCAAGCACATGAGCATCGCGCGCACCGCCGACCGGATCGAGCACGGGCTCAATCTGCTGCCCAACGCGCTGGTGCCCTACCTCGGTCCCAACCACGACGTGCGCATGGTGATCGTGATGGGTGCGGCGGTGCTGGTCCTCGACGCCGCCGCCGTCCTGGCCTTCGCCGGCGGCGGGGCGGGTCTGGGTGACGGCCGCCGGGCGGCGGCCGCGCTCCCGCTGATCGCGCTGGCGATCGTTCCCTCCACGCTCATCCGGCCCGAGCTGCCCTACGTCCAGGGCCTGCTCCTGTTCGGACTGCTGGCAGCGTTCATGTGGGGCGAGCGGGTCCGCGCCGGGGCGGCGGCCTCCGCGATCGGCATCATCGCGCTCGCCGGAGTGGGCGGAGCGCTCGCCGCGCCGCGCATCGACCAGCGCTCACCCTGGATCGACTATCGCGCGTGGGCGGGGACGACGGTGCCGGTCCACGTCGACACGTTCAACTGGAACCAGACCTACGGTCCGCTGCGCTGGCCCCAGAGCGGCCACGAGGTCTTCACGGTCACCGCGAGCAAGGCGCAGCGCGACTACTGGAAGGCGGAGGACCTCGACACGTTCAACGGCTACAGCTGGATCTCCGGGCTCGAGCCGCAGCCAAGGCTGCCCGAACCCAGCGGTGACGCCTTCGCCCGCTGGACGCACACCCTGCGCGTGTCGATCGTCGGGTTGAAGACCCCTGACGTGATCGCCGCGGGCTTTGCCGACCAGCCGTCGAATCTGCCGGGCGGGATCGCCCAGGGCAGCGACGCGGGGACATGGCAGTCGGGAAGCTCGATCGGTCCGGGAACGAGCTATGCGATCTCGGTCTACTCCCCGCAACCCTCGCCCCATGAGCTGGCAACCGCGGGTCGCGACTACCCCGCACCGCTGCTCGCGAACTACCTCACGCTCGACCTCCCGGTGGCGCCTGCCTCGGTCGCCCCGGCCCCGGTTGGCGCCCGTGCCGTGCCCATCACCTTCCCGGTGTTCCACACCCACGGGCGTCCGTCGGCGGCGCCCCCCCGCACCCCGGTGCCGCGCACCCTGACGCCGGCCCTCCAGTCGGTGGCCACCACGACGATCAGCGCCTCGCCCTACGCGCGCGCCGATGCGCTCGCCCACCGGCTCGCCGTCAAGGCCCGGACGCCGTACGCGTTCGTGATCAGCGTGCGGAACTACCTCACGCAGGCGCACGGCTTCTCCTACACCCAGACGCCGCCCAGGCACCAGTTCCCGCTCGCCGGCTTCCTCTTCTCCGACCACCAGGGCTACTGCCAGCAGTTCTCCGGCGCCATGGCGATGCTGCTGCGGATGGGGGGCATCCCCGCCCGCGTCGCCGCCGGCTTCACCCCGGGAACCTATGACTCCGGCAGCGGGCGCTGGATCGTCACCGACATCGACGCCCACGCCTGGGTCGAGGCCTGGTTCCCCACGTACGGCTGGGTGCGCTTTGATCCCACCCCGACGACAGCTCCCGCACGCGGCGGCGGCGGGCTGGAACCGATCCTCAAGAAGCCACTGGGG
>JBAQGP010000310.1:0-4020 GCA_049287845.1 Solirubrobacteraceae bacterium
TCGCGGCGCAGCACGGCCAGCACGACGCCGATGAGCATGGCCAGCTGCATCGGGAGCTCGTAGAGGCTGCGGAAGCGGTTGACCACGCCGACGATCTTGTTGCCGTGGATCGCCGTCTGCTGGTTGAGGGCGAGGTCGCCTGAGATGAACCAGCTGTGCGAGGTGAGCGCGGGCACGCTGAACCAGAGGACGGGGATGAGCACCAGTCCGGCCACGGCGACCAGCCGCATCGACCGCGTCGGGACCTTCCAGAACGCCCACAGGCCGTAGAGCGCCGCGAACACCCATGCCTCCGGCCGGCCCAGCGAGGCGAGCACGAGCATGAGGAAGGCCAGCTTGTGGCGCCGGCTGAGGTGGCAGTCGATCGCCGCCAGGCACACCGCCACGATCAGAGGATCGGAGTTGGCGATGAGGACCAGATGCATGTAGGTGTTGATTCCCAGGACCCCGATTCCGGCGAAGGCGCCGGCCACGTAGGGCGCGTAACGGTGTTCGGGCGCCGCGCCCGCCAGGCGGAAGGCGACACGAGCGGCGAAGACCGAGCCGAAGATGGCGCCGGCGACCGCCGTGCCCATCCACAGCCAGAGCTGGCCGCGGCCCGCCACCGCGTAGGGCAGCGTGAACAGGAAGGGCAGCGGCTTCCATGAGGGCGCGCCATCGGTGTTGAGGTTCCAGTGAAGGACCTGGCGGCCCCACACCAGGAAGCCGAACCCGTCGTAGGACGGGCGCATGTCCGAGACCACGACGAGCAACGCCGAGACGATGACCACGCCGAGCACGACCCACGGCCACCACCGGTGCAGCAGGGGCCAGCGCGACGCCCACCGGGTACGCCCCGGGCCCTGGGCTTTGAGCCGCGGTTCTGTCAGCGGGAGGGATGTACTCACGTACCGGCCACCGAGCGGTGCCTCAGGAAGAGCTTGCGGCCTCCATCAGAGGAGTTCTCCCAGTGCGCCCAGGAACCGGTGGTTCTCGGCATCGGTGCCGACCGTCACACGCAACGATCCTTCGCGCCCCAGCGCGGCGCCTGCCCGGACAAGCACCCCGCGTGCCTGGAGCCCGGTGATCACGTCGGCTTCGACGATGTCCTGCGGAAGATGGGTCCAGATGAAGTTGGCGTCTGACTCGGCCACCCACAGCCCGACCTCGCGCAGCCCCTCCATCAGACTCAGGCGCGCCGCCACGGTGTGGGTGACCCGGCGCTCGACCTCGTCCTGGTGGCGCAGGGCCTCCACCGCGGCGGCCTGCGCGGCCATGTTGAGGTAGAACGGCTGGCGCACCTGGTCCACGGCGATGCGGAAGTCCTCAGAGCCGCACAGGCCGTAGCCCACGCGCAGACCGGCGAGGCCGTAGGCCTTGGAGAAGGTCCGAAGCAGCACGAGGTTGGGCCAGCGGCGCAGCAGGTCGAGCGAGGCGTAGGTGTCGCCCAGCGCCAGCGCGAACTCGCAGTAGGCCTCGTCGAGGATGACGCAGACATGGCGGGGAACCTGCTTCATGAAGCGGGCCACGGCATCCAGGGGCACCGAGGTCGAGGTCGGGTTGTTGGGATTGCAGATGAGCACCAGACGGGTGGCCACGGTGATCTCGGCGGCCATGGCATCGAGATCGTGGCGATCGTCGTCGTCCAGCGGGACCTCGATGGCACGGGCGCCCGAGGCGGCCGCCAGGTGCGGGTAGACGCTGAACGCCGGCCACGCATAGATCACCTCGGCCCCGGGCTCGAGCAGCGCCTCACCGGCGGAGAGCAGGATGTCGCAGGACCCGTTGCCCAGGGCGATCCGCTCGCGGGCGATGCCGTAGCGGTCAGACAGCGCCTGGCGCAGGGACGCGTAGGCGGGGTCCGGGTAGCGGTGCACGCCGTGGAGCGCGCGCTCAGCGGCCTCCACGACGCCGGGCGCCGGGGCAAAGCACGACTCGTTGGACGCCAGCATCGCGGTGTCGGCCCCGAGGTCGTAGCCCGCGGCCAGCGGATAGGACGGAATCCGGCGGATGCGCCCTGCGAATTCGATTGCCATCGCGCCTATTGTGCCGCGTCGAGATCGGAGCGCAGCGCCCGCGCCGACCCCAGGTAGACATGCTGGGGCGTGTGCTGGTCATCGGCGTAGTAATGCAGCATGAGCCGGACGACCCGGGGCATCGCTCCCGGAACGGGGATCTCCCGCGCGCACAGGAGCGGGACCTTGTCCAGGCCCAGCCGGCGGGCGGCCAGCGCCGGGAACTCGGCGTCGAGGTCATCGGTGAGCGTGAAGAGGCAGCTCACCATCGCGTCGGCGGTGAGCGCGTTTCGATCCATGAGCTCGCGGATCAGGAGGGTCGTGCCCTCGAGGATCGCGCTCGCCTCGTTGACCTCGACGCTATTGGCGCCTCGGAGCGCGAACAACCGCATAGCCGCGCGATTCTGCCAGAGCGGGCCGCGACGGCGCGCGCTGATCGACGGGAGCCGATCGCGTCCCCGCCTACTGCGACAGCTGGTTCTGGAGGGTGGCGGCCGCCTGTCCGGCCGGCGTGTCGAGCAGGTTGATGTTGTGCTTCTTCATGTACGTCGTCGTGACCGGGACGAACGTGAGCAGCAGGAACGCGGTGAGGATCAGCGCCGTCGCCCTCAGCCGGCGGTTGGCCGCCAGCGCCGCGAACGGCAGCAGCCAGACGACGTACCACGGGGTCAGCCACCCGAGGCTGGCGATGAGCGCCAGGGTCGACCACCCCGCGCCCGAGAGCCAGTCGCGGTTGCGCAGGAACTGGTGCGCGATCACCGCCACCACGCCCACGTCGGCGATCCGCAGCAGCCAGGGCGTGGCGCCGCCGAGATGAAACAGCAGTCCGAACACGTTGGGGATGCTGAACGCGGTGAGCACCTCGCTCTGCTGGGCCAGGTTGGGGATGACCGGGCCGAACATGACGAGGATCAGCGTCGCGAGCGGCACGGCACCGAGCACGCACCCCACGAGCACGTCCTTCTGGCGCCTGCGGGTGTGCGCCGCCAGCAGCAGGAACGGGAGGATGAGGATGACGGTGAACTTGACCGCCACCGCCAGCATGAGCACGGCGCCGGCGGTGCGGGGGCGGCGTGCCAGCACCAGCCGGATCGCCCCCAGCGCCGGCATGAGCATGAAGAAGTCGTTGTGGAATGCGCCGACCTCGTAGATGAGGAAGATGGGGTTGAGCGCGACGAACGCCACCGCGAAGCGCGCGTCGCGGCCGAGCCGGCGCGCCAGATCCCACACGAGCAGGACGAACCCGGCGCTGAGCAGGACGGTCACGATCTTCAGCGTCCAGTAGGCGATCGGCAGCGAGACGAGCCCCAGCGGGTAGGTCAGCGCGGTGAACAGCCACCCGTAGGGGCTGCGCAGGTTGTGCCAACTCGTGAAGCTGAACACCGGGTCGAACAGGCCCTGCCGGATCACATGGGTGTACGGGTTGAGGTGATGCAGGGCCCCGAGCCGCGCGTAGCCGACGTAGTTGAAGAGGTCGGTGAGCTGCATCGGCGGGCTGAGCAGCAGAATCACGTGCAGCAGCACCACGACGACCGCGACCGTGCGCATCGACAGGGTGCGGAGCGCCGCCAGCACCGCCACGTACGCCACCAGCATCACCACCAGCACGCCGCTGAAGACCAGCCCGAGTGTCTGCGGGTTGTTGATGAGCCGCGGGGTGAGGTAGTGCAGCGGCCCTGCCTCCCAGTTGGGGAAGACCCAGGCCGAGCGCGGGACGAGGATCGATGGGCCCGAGCTGGCCGCGGCCACGATCGCAAACGTCGCGACGATCAGGGTCCCGACCGCGATGCGCCCCGCCACCGGACCCACGGTCACGCGCGCGTCCAGTGCCCGCCGGGCCCGCGGCATCCGCGACAGCGCGACCGGCACGTCGGTCACCGTGCCCGTGCCGGAGGCGAGCGCAACCGGAGGGTCGGAGGGGCCGGAGTCCTCGCGCATGCGATGAAGATAGTGCCGCGGGCCCCTTTTTGTGGGCGCCCGCCTCCTTTAGGCTCGGGTCGTGAGTGTCGGCTCGCTAACTCAGCAC
>JBAQGP010000311.1:0-8281 GCA_049287845.1 Solirubrobacteraceae bacterium
CCGAGGGCCACACCCTGCGCGCCGCCGCCGAGCGCTACGCGCGCTGTGCCATCAGCGACAAGATGGCCGAGGCTCGCCCCTGGGCCGAGTTGTTGTCCGCCGCTCGCGCGCGCGGCGAGGCCGCGGGATCAGAGCTGGAGGCGATGGCCTCGGCGGAGCTGGAGCTGACCGCGCGCCGGGACCGCAAGCGTGTGGAGACCGAGTGGTCAGAGCGCATCCGGCGCAGCCGCCGTCGCGTCCAGACCGGCGCGCTGGACCTGGGGCTCCAGCTCGTGTCGCTGTGGTTCGTCGATCTGGCGTGTGCGGCCTACGGCGCCGACGATCTCGTGCGCAACTGCGACCGGGCGGCTGAGCTGGAGGCCGACGCCGGGATCGATCCGGTGCGCTTGCGTCGGGCCGTTGAGCTGGTGGAGGACACCCGGGAGCGTTTCCTGCTTAATGTGTCGGAGGATCTGGCATGCGAGGCCTTGGCGTACCGCTTGGCGCAGACGCTGCGAAGATGAGCGCCGCGCGCGGCTCGGTATATCTGCGCGCGCCGACACGCTCTGACCGGGCGCAGTTCACCGAGCTCATGCGCATCAGCCGGGCATTTCACAGCCCGTGGGCGACCGCGCCCACCGACGACGAACGTTTTGCGGCCTACCTGGCCGATGCGCGCCGCGCCGACTTCGAGGCGATGCTGCTCTGCCGGACCGAGGACGACGCGATCATGGGGTTCTTCAACCTGTCGCAGATCGTCCGCCGTCGGCTCCAGAGCGCCTACCTGGGCTACGCCGTCGGGCAGCCGTTCGCCGGGCAGGGCTATATGCGCGAGGGGATCGAGCTGGTCCTTCGCCACGCCTTCACCACGCTGGCACTGCATCGCATCGAGGCCAACATCCAGCCGGGCAACGCCAACTCGCTGGCGCTGGCCCGGGGCGCCGGGTTCCGCCGTGAGGGGTTCTCCCCGCGCTACCTGAAGATCGGGGGTCGGTGGCGCGATCACGAGCGGTGGGCGATCCTGGTGGAGGAGTGGCGCGCGCGCACCGGCGAGCCCGACCAGCCCGACGGACCCTTCTAGCGCCCCGGACCGTAGCCACTCGCAGCGAACGTATGTTTGCCACCGGCGTCTTCGGGAAGCCTTCGGACGTAGACCGCGGTGAGCGCGGTGCCGCCACCTGCGCCTCGCGATTGACATGAGAGAACGGACGAAACGATTTGACTGATCACGACACCTCAGCAGAAACCGCCGGCGGCCTGACGGCCAGTGAGGAGGCCCGGCGCCTGCGCGAGGCAGCCGGCCGCACCAAGGCACGGCGCAAGAACGGCGGGAGCTAGCCCAGGCCGGCGCGGCGCGGTCGCCACGGCGCGGGGAACACATCATGAGCATCGAGAGCCAGGCCGTGACACTCCATGGTCACTCGGTCACCTACGTCCAGAAGGGCTCCGGGCCGGTGCTCCTGCTCATCCACGGCATGGCGAGCTCACTGGCGACCTGGCGCCTGGTCGTGGACCCGCTCGCGCGCAACGCCACCGTGCTGGCGGTCGATCTGCCGGGACACGGCGGGTCGAGCCCCGGGGGTGGCGATCACTCGCTGGGAGCTCTCGCTGCCGGCCTGCGTGACGTGGTCGCGGCCCTCGGCCACGAGCGCGTCACGCTCGTCGGACACTCGCTCGGCGGAGGCATCGCCATGCAGTTCTCCTACCAGTTTCCGGAAATGACCGAGCGCCTGGTGCTCGTCGCCAGCGGTGGGCTGGGACCCCAGGTCAACGCGGTGTTACGTGCGGCCTCGCTGCCCGGGGCCAACCTGTTTCTTTCCGTGACCGCGGGAGCGGCGGGGCGGGGGTCCGGCGTCGCGCGCGCCGTGGTACGCGCGGTCCACGGGTCGCCGCGGCCGGGCTTTGACGAGCTGGTCAGCAGCTATGCCTCGCTGGCCGATCCCGATCGGCGGTCGGCGTTTCTCGGCACCGTGCGTAGCGTGATCGGCCTCCGCGGCCAGTCGGTCCAGGCAGCGGATCGTCTCCACCTCGCCCAGGAGCTGCCCGTCCTGCTCATCTGGGGAGCCGAGGATCCGATCGTTCCCGTCGAGCACGCCCGCACGACGCACGAGCTGCTGCCCCACAGCACGCTGTCGGTGTTCGACGGCGTCCACCACTTCCCGCACGTCGAGGCGCCGCAGCGGTTCGTGACCGCGCTGGCGGAGTTCTGCGCCGCCACCGAGCCTGCGGCCTTCGACCCGGCGACATGGCGGGCGCGTCTGGTGGCGGCCCGTGGCCCTGATGCGTGACGCACGGGTGGTGATCGTCGGTGCCGGCTGCACCGGCCTGGTGTGCGCGATCCATCTGGCCCGGGCGGGACTGGACGTCACGGTGCTGGAACACGCTCCGCGGCCTGGAGGGGCCGCCTCGAGCAGCGAAGTGACGCTGCCCGGATTCATCCACGATCATTGCGCGGGCTTCAACCCCATGACGGCGGCGTCACCGGCGATGCGCGAGCTCGAGCTGGAGTCTGAGGGGCTGCGCTGGATCAACCCGGACGCCATCATGGCCCATCCCTTCGCGGACGGAACGGCCATCGCCCTTCACCGTGATCTGAGCGGCACGGCGGCATCGCTGAACGGGGCTCGCCCCGGCGCCGGGGAGGCCTGGCGGGCGCTGATCGAGCGGTACCGGCCTCTCGCACAACGTCTCGCGGCGACCATCCTCAGCCCGCTGCCGCCTGTCCGGCCACCGATCCCACTGGTGACGGTGCTGGGCCGCGACGGTCTACTGCTGGCTCGGCGGATGGTGGGCTCGATCGAGGCATTCGGTCTGGACGTGTTCGACGGAGCGACGCGCCCCACCGCCTGGCTGTCGGGCTCGGCCCAGCATTCCGGGCTGGCCCCCGCCACCGCGGGCAGCGGGGCCTTCGGCTTTCTCCTGCAGCTGTTGGCCCACTCCCACGGCTGGCCGTTCCCGGTCGGCGGTCAGGGCCGGATCGTCGACGCACTGATGAAGATCGCCACCAGAGAGGGTGTCCGCGTGCGCTGCAGCACGACCGCGCAACGCGTTCTCGTGCGTCGGGGGCGGGTCGCGGGGGTCATCGCGCACGGCGGCGAGGAGTACGCGGCTCGGGACGTGGTGACCACGATCAGCGCCCGGCCGCTGGTCCGGCTGCTCCCTGAGGAGGCTCTGCCACACCGGTTGATGCGCCGGCTGAGGATCTGGCGCTACTCGACGGCGGCGTTCAAGCTCGACTACGCGCTGGAGCGCCCGGTGCCCTGGACGGCGCCCGCGGCGCGCGCGGCGGCCGTCGTCCATGTGGGCGGCGAGCTGCGCGAGCTGGCGGCGGCCGCGGATGCGGGCCAGCGCGGCGAGATGCCCGAGCATCCCGCCGTCGTGGTCGGCCAGCACACGCTCTATGACCCCTCGCGCGCCCCCGACGGCAAGCACACCCTCTACTGCTACGCCCACGTGCCGGCTCGCTATGACGGAGGCGACGAGGAGGTCGCCGACCGGATCGAGGCGGAGCTCGAGCGGTTCGCCCCCGGCTTCTCGCGCAGCGTGCTCAAGCGGGCCATCCGCAGCCCCGCGCAGACCGAGGCCGAGAATCCCAGCCTCGTCGACGGCGACCTGGGCGGCGGGACCTATGAGCTCGACCAGCAGCTCATCTTTCGCCCGGCAGTCGAGCTCTGCCGTCACCGCACGCCGCTGCGGGGGCTCTACGTGAGCGGGGCCTCGGTGCACCCGGGAGGATCGGTGCAGGGGATGGGGGGCCGCTCGGCAGCCCGTGCGCTCCTCGCTGATCGCCGGTTGCGTCCCTGGCGCGCCTGACGCCCCGCCGACGAAGATTCGATCATGGCCACCACTCAGACACAGATCGCGGCCTCGCCCAACGAGGTCTTTGCCGCGCTCGCCAATCCTCGGAACTACGGCGATTGGGTGGTTGGCTCGGACACGATTCGCGATGCCGATCCGACCTGGCCGAAGGTCGGGTCCCGGTTTCATCATCGGATCGGCTTCGCGCTGTTGAAGATCCACGACTACACGGAGGTGCTCGAAGTCGACGCGCCACACCGCTTGGTCATGCATGCGCGAGCCGGGCCGCTCGGCACCGCGAAGATCACGATGCTGCTCACCGAGCGCCACCACGGGACCCACGTGACCATGATCGAGGTCGCCGGCGACAGGCTCTCGGCATTGGTGCTCAATCGGCTGACCGATCCTCTGGTCCACCTGCGTAACGCCGAGGCGCTGCGTCGACTGAAGCGCATCGTCGAGACCGGTCGGTCGAACGCCTGACGCGAGTGAGACGTCCCGCCGGTCCGGTTCAGCGCTCGGGTTTGTGACAGTCAGGCAGGTTGCTCGCGCAGAGGGCGGGTAGACGTCCTGTCCGGGATCCAGAGATCTTCAGCCGTCCACGCTTGACCGACCACGGAGACGAGGAGCACATGAGCCACGACCACGAGCCGCCGCGACCCGGACGCCCCTATCCCCAGGGGGCGACGTGGGACGGCGAGGGCACGAACTTCTCACTGTTCTCTGAGAACGCGGAGCGCGTCGATCTGTGCCTGTTCGATGAGGACGGCGCAGAGCGGCGCTATGACATCCGCGACCGCACGGGCCACCAGTGGCACGTGTACCTGCCGGGTGTGGGTCCCGGCCAGCTATACGGCTACCGCGTACACGGTCCATACCGGCCGCAGGAAGGTCAGCGTTTCAATGCCGCGAAGCTGCTGATCGACCCGTATGCCAAGGCGATCGACGGCGCAGTGGACTGGCACGCCGCGAGCACGCTGCCCTACGCCGCGGACGGCAGCGACGACGCCGACCTGCAGCGAGACGACTCCGACGACGCGGAGGCGATCCCCAAGAGCGTCGTGGTCGACCCGTCCTTTGATTGGGAGGGCGACCGACTGCTGGGCCATCGCTGGGCCAACACCGTGATCTACGAGACGCACGTCAAGGGCTTCACCACACGCCATCCCGACGTCCCCGAGCATCTACGCGGTACCTACGCGGGACTGGCATCCGCACCCGCGATCGATTACCTCAGCAACCTGGGCGTAACGGCGGTCGAACTGCTGCCCGTTCATCACATCGTCGACGAGAGCTTCCTCGTCGACAGGGGGCTCTCCAACTATTGGGGCTACAGCTCGATCGGCTACCTCGCTCCGCATGCTGCCTACAGCTCATCAGGGACCCGGGGTGAGCAGCTTCGCGAGTTCAAGGCGATGGTCAAGGCGCTGCACGCCGCGGGGATCGAGGTGATCATGGACGTCGTCTACAACCACACCGCCGAGGGCAATCACCTGGGACCGATGCTCTCGTTCAAGGGCATCGACAACCAGAGCTACTACCGCCTCACCCCCGACGACCCGCGGTACTACATGGACTTCACCGGGACGGGCAACAGCCTGAACCCCGTCAACCCCAACGTGCTGCGGCTGATCATGGACTCGCTGCGCTACTTCGTCCTGGACTGTCACGTGGACGGCTTTCGCTTCGATCTGGCGGCGACGCTGGCCCGCGAGCTCTACGACGTGGACCGCCTCTCGGCGTTCTTCGACATCATCCACCAGGATCCGATCCTCTCAGGCGTCAAGCTGATCGCCGAGCCGTGGGACGTCGGCCCGGGCGGCTATCAGGTCGGCAACTTCCCGATCCTGTGGACGGAGTGGAACGGCGAGTACCGCGACAGCATGCGCGACTTCTGGCGCGGCCAGACGCCGGTGGCGGAGTTCGCGCAGCGATTCGCCGGATCGGCCGACCTGTATGAGTCAGACGGACGGCGGCCGGCGGCGTCGATCAACTTCATCACCGCCCACGACGGTTTCACCCTGCGCGATCTCGTGTCCTACAACGAGAAGCACAACGAGGCCAACCTCGAGGACAATCGAGACGGCACGGACGACAATCGCTCCTGGAACTGCGGCGCCGAGGGCGAGAGCGACGATCCGCAGGTCAATGCGTTGCGTGCGCGTCAGCAGCGCAACTTCCTGGGCACCCTACTGCTCTCCCAAGGTGTTCCCATGCTTCTCGGCGGCGATGAGTTCGGCCGCTCTCAGGGCGGCAACAACAACGCCTGGTGCCAGGACTCCGAGATCTCCTGGTTCGATTGGCGAGGGGCCGATGAGGACCTGCGTGACTTCACCCGGCGGTTGATCGAGCTGCGCCGCTCAGAACCGGTGTTCCGCCGCCGCGACTTTCTGATCGGCGACGAGACGGTCGGATCGGGGCTGCCCGACGTGGTGTGGTTCGGCTGCAGCGGCGAGGCCATGCAAGACGCCGACTGGGAGCGCGAGGATGCGCGCGCCCTCGGGGTGTTTCTCAACGGCGAGGAGATCCCCAATCACGATCGCGATGGCAACCCGCTGGTCGGCGCCTCGTTCCTGTTGCTGTTCAACGCCCACCACGAGCAGCTCAGCTTCGTCGTTCCCGCCTGGCTGGGCGCCCGGTGGACGACGGTGATCGGCTCAGACCCGATGGCCGACTACCCGGCCGCCCTCTCGGGAGACGATGAGCTGACGCTCCAGAGCCGCTCCATGCTCATTCTGCGCCGCGATTGAGAGACGCCACCGATCGCCTGCAGCTGATGAGGGTCGGCTACGCTTGGGCCGAGCAGTGACCGACGAGGGCTCTTTCAGTCGCCGCGCGGCGCAGATCGCGCGCGGGGCGTGAGGGGCCCCGGGGAGTCCCTGCAAACGCCGACGTAGCTCAGCTGGTAGAGCACTTCACTCGTAATGAAGGGGTCCCCGGTTCGATTCCGGGCGTCGGCTCTGAAAAACCCCTCGAAACCGCAGTGTTCCTCGGGGTCGCGATCTGTGTCGGTTCAAGACCGGCGGCCGACACGTGCCGTTCGCTGATCGATGGCAGAAGGCGGCCGATCGTGAGTGGGCGAAGGCGGTTGAGACCAAGCCGGATAGCGGTGTCGCTGGGAGACGATGGCGACCGGGCAGTTCGGGGCGCGGCGATGACGGCGCAGCGGTTCGATGGTGTCTTTGCGCTAGCTGGAGTCGCCGAGTTTGGCGATCAGTTCGAGCATTGCGTCAAGTGCGGCTTGGAGCGGTTTGGTGTCGCGTTTGATCTGGGTGAGCAGCAGGCCGCCTTGTAACGCGGCGAGCAGCGCGAGGGCGAGGGTGTCGGGGTCAGTGTCGGGTGTGAGCCGGCCGCGTGCGTGCATCTCTCGAAGGCCGCTCTGGATGGCCGCGTCCCAGCGCTTGAAGCCGTCGGCCAGCTGGGCTCTCGCTTGGGGATCGGTTTCGGCGAGTTCGCTTCCGAGCGAACCGATCGGGCAGCCGCCGCTGCAGTTGAGCTTTCGCTGGTGCTCGATCACCCAGTCACGCCAGGCGCGCAGGCCATCCAAGCTGCTCAGATCAAACGTCTCCTGCCCAGCGACGATCATGTCGGCCTGATGCTCGATCACGGCCCGGACCAGGGCCGGCTTATCGTCGAAGTAGTGATAGAGCTGTGAGCTTGAGACGTCCGCCGCGGCGCGCACGTCCTCAATTGTCGTGTGGGCGACGCCTTGCGCGAAGATCAGATCGGCCGCCGCGGTCACGATGCGCTGGCGGGTCTGTCGTCCCTTACGTGTCAACGGGCGCGGAGAGGAACTCGCCGTGTTCATGAGCCTGACTCTATCAGCGTATTGGAGCGTGTGATCCATTCGTGTTAGAGTGGAACGTGCAATCCAATCTTAGGGTTCGCGACATCTACTCGACGGGAGACCATCAGGACATGGCACTTCAAGGCAAGACCGCCCTCATTACCGGCGGCACATCGGGCATCGGCCGTGCCGTCGCAGAGCGCCTCGCACGCGAGGGCGCGGACGTGATCATCAGCGGCCGCGACGAGAAGCGCGGCCGCGAGGTCGTAGAGGCAGTCACGGCCGCCGGGGGTAAGGCGCGGTTCATCGCCGCTGACCTGGCGAGCTTTGAAGATGTCAGACGCCTCGCCGAGACGACAAGCGATGTCGATGTGCTGGTCAACAACGCCGGCGTCTTTCCCGGCGGCCAGACCGACCACACGACCGAAGAGGCGTTCGACCTCACCTTCGATGTCAACGTCAAAGCGCCGTTCTTCCTGACCGCGGCGATCGCGCCGCGGATGGCCAAGAAGGGCGGCGGATCGATCATCAATATCTCGACGATGGCCGCCACCATCGGCATGAACGGCCTGGCGACCTACGGCGCGTCGAAGGCCGCAGTCGAATCACTCACCAAGGCCTGGACCGCCGAATACGCCGCCCAGGGCGTCCGCGTCAACACCGTCGCTCCCGGACCGACACGCACTCCGGCCAGCGCCGCGATGGGCGACATGTTCG
>JBAQGP010000312.1:0-2807 GCA_049287845.1 Solirubrobacteraceae bacterium
GCGGCGCAGGCGCTGGACGCCCTGCGCGACCAGGTCGTCGCCGAGCTCGAGCATGACGCGGTCGCCCTGGCGCTGCGTCTGGCCGAGCAGATCGTCGCCGGTGCCATCGAGGTGGCGCCCGAGCGCATCGTCGAGATCGCCGCGGTCGCACTGCGCCGCATCCGCGACCGCCAGCACGTGACGCTGGTCGTCAACCCAGCGGATCTCGACCTGATGTCGGACTCCGTCACGCGGCTGCAGTCCGAGCTGGGCGGGATCGAGCACCTCAACGTCCAGTCTGACCGCCGCGTCGGTCGCGGCGGTGTGCTCGCCCGTACCGACGAGGGCGAGATCGACTCCTCTCTCGAGACGCAACTGGCCCGTGCCCGCGAAGTCGTCGCCGCCGAGCTGGGGCCCCGGGACGGGAGTCCCGAGGATGAGGCCTGACACATTTGCGCGCCCGACCCTGGGTCGGGTGGCGCGCGTCATGCAGGACGAGGATCTGGCGCGCCGCCGCGGCCGCGTGCGCGATCTGATCGGTCTGATCATCGAGGCGACCGGCCTCCAGGTGGAAATGGGTGAGATCTGCCTGGTCGGCGACGGTCGCGACCGCCCTCGGGTACCGACCGAGGTAGTCGGCTTCCGGGGCGGCCGAACCCTGCTGATGCCGCTCGGCGAGCTGAGCGGCATCGGTCCGGGCACCTCCGTGCACCCCACTGGCAGCCCCTTCAAGGTGGCGATGGGCGACGGCCTGCTCGGGCGCGTGATCGACGGGCTGGGCAAGCCGCTGGACGATTACGGCGACCTGGACGACGCGAACGTCCGCGCCGCCACCGCCACGCCCCCGGATGCCCTGACCCGTCCGCGCATCACCGACCGCGTGGGCCTGGGCGTCCGCGCGCTGGACACGCTCGTCCCGTGCGGGCTGGGCCAGCGCCTCGGCATCTTCGCCGGCTCCGGCGTGGGCAAGTCCTCTCTGCTGGGCATGATCGCCCGGTCAACCACGGCCGACGTCAACGTCATCGCCCTGGTGGGCGAGCGAGGCCGCGAGGTCCGCGAGTTCGTCGAGCGCGATCTGGGCGATGCGCTGGCCCACTCGGTCGTCGTCGTCGCCACCTCCGATCAGCCGGCGCTCGTCCGCATCCAGGCGGCGTTCACGGCCACGGCGATCGCCGAGCACTTCCGCGATCAGGGCAAGAACGTGATGCTGATGATGGACTCGGTCACCCGCTTTGCCATGGCGCAGCGCGAGGTCGGCCTGGCCATCGGCGAGCCACCGGCCACGCGCGGGTACACGCCCAGCGTCTTCGCCCTGCTGCCGCGACTGCTGGAGCGCGCCGGCACCAGCCCAAATGGATCGATCACCGGCCTCTACACCGTGCTCGTCGACGGTGACGACATGAACGAGCCCATCGCCGACGCGGTCCGGTCGATCCTCGATGGCCACATCGTGCTCACGCGCTCGCTCGCGCATTCCGGCCATTACCCGGCGATCGACGTGCTGCAGAGCGTCAGCCGGCTCGTCGGCGAGATCGTCGCCCCCGAGATCCGCGAGGCCGGCACCCGGCTGCGCTCGGCGCTGGCGGCCTATCGCGAGAAGGAGGACCTCATCTCCATCGGCGCCTACCAGCCCGGAACCGACCCTCTGCTCGACGCCGCGATCGCGCTGCGCCCGGCGATGGACGGCTTCCTGCGCCAGCGCATCGAGGACCAGAGCACCGCGCAGGACGCCGACGACGCCCTGCTGTCGCTGGCGGCCCAGCTGCCGGGCACCGGCGATCTCACGCCCACGGTCGACGTGGCGATCGGGCCACCGCCCGCCATTCACACCCCCCCGGTCCCGGTGGGTGCGCCCGGTGGCGCTCCGGCCGCCATCCCCTCGCTGGCCCTGGCCTCCTGATGTCCCGCCTCGCCTCGGACAACCGTCCAAACGGATTGAAGCCGCGGCGGATTCGGCCGAATAACTGACCATGGCCGGTCCCTCGTTCCGATTCCGCCTCGAACGCGTGCGCGCATTGCGCGAGCGCGCTGAAGATGAGGCCAAAGAAGCCTTTGCCGGCGCCATGATGGACCGCTTCCGCTCCGAGCAGGAGATGGACGATGCGGCCAAGCGGGTCGCGCAGGCCCGTGAGGCCCAGCTCGACGCGGGCGCGGCGCCGATCAGCGCCATTGACCTGATGGCTCGTCAGGCCTACCTGGAGCGCTCCGAGCGCGCCCACCAGGCGAGCAAGGAGGACCTCAACCGCCGAGATCAGACCGTGGAGGAGCGACGCGAGGAGCTGACGGAGGCCGCGCGTGAGCGTCAGGCCCTGGAGCGCCTCAAGGAGAACCGCCGCATCGAATTTGTGCGCGAGCAGGAGCGCATCGAGGCCGCAGACCTCGACGAGATCGCGCTCAACGGCTTCCGCCGGAGGGCAGCATGAGCTCGGGGATCGGATCGGCATCGCTGATGCCCGTGGTCACCACCGACACGCCCTCCGGGGGCGGCGCGGGCGGCGGCGTCAGTGCGAGCGGAACCGCTTTCTCTTCGGCGGGCGCGGGTCCGGGCACGACGGTCGCCGGGAGCCCGGGTGGGGCCGTCTCCGACGGCCAGGGCACGGGGCCGCCGACACAGGGCGCCCCACCGACAGACGCGTTTGCGAGCGTCCTGTCAAACCAGGTGGCCCGGACCGCACTTGCGGAAGGCCAGAACAAGCAGACCTCCACGACGGGAGGGAAGCGAGACGGTGCCGGCGACACATCGGGTCCCGGTTCCCGCGCGGGCGACTCCAACGCGAGCGGCTCGACCGACGACGGGCCGGCGGGGGCCCTTTCCCCCAGCTCTGACC
>JBAQGP010000313.1:0-3254 GCA_049287845.1 Solirubrobacteraceae bacterium
CGCCCACCCCGACGGTGGAGCCGCAGGCCACCGCGGCGAGCGCGGCGGCCGTGATCAGCACGCAGGCCGCGCGCCTCATCCCGCTGTCAGAGGTGGCGCCTGGGAGAGCGCCTCGATGCGGCGCTCGGCCCAGCGCCGGGCCACCTCGGCGAGCACGACGAGCGCCAGGGACAGGACGATCACGATCGAACCGATGGCGATCACCTCGGGCAGCAGAGCCGGCGTACGGCTCGAGGAGTACAGGACGACCGGGTAGGTCGGCGATCCCGGCGGCGCCAGGAACGACGCGATGGCGAACTCGTCGAAGCTGATCGTGAACGCGATCAAGAAGCTCGAGAAGAGGGCCGGCGCCAGCAACGGGAGGGTGACGAACCAGAAGGCCCGCAGCTCGGAGGCGCCGAGGTCGCACGCCGCCTCGGTGATGGAGGCGTCCAGCGTGCGCAGCCGCGGCAGGATGACGAGCACGCTGTAGGGGAGCGAGATGACGACGTGGCCCGCGAGCACCGCCACCAGCGACGTGGCGATCCCAAGCTGGTGCAGGAGCACCACCATGCCCACGGCGAGCACGATGTACGGCACGACGAGCGGGATGAGGATGAGCGTCACCACCACACCCCGCAGTGCCAGGCGCCGGCGGGCCAGGCTCACGGCGGCCATCACCCCCAGCAGCGTGGCGGCCAATCCGTTGACCAGCGCGATGAGCAGGCTGCGCAGCAGCGCCGAGGTCAGGGTGGTATCGGAGAAGGCGGTGGAGAACCACTTGGTGGAGAAGCTCTTGATCGGCAGCGAGGGGATGTTCCCGGCGTTGAAGGCGAACACCAGGAGCACGATCAGCGGCGCATAGAGGAACAGGACGAGCAGCCCGAAATAGGTGGACAGCACACTGCGCCCCAGGCGTCCGACGGCTTTCACGCTGTCTCCGCGTCGGTGAGGTCGCCGCCGATGAAACGCCCGAACAGCGCCAGCATGATCAGCACGACGCCGACGAGGGTGAGCGCCAGCACCGAGCCGTAGGTCCAATCGGGCGTGTCGGAGAAGAAGGCCTGGATCGAGTTGCCGAACAGCTGACTGGAGGGGCCGCCCACCAGCAGCGGAGCGATGAACTCCCCGGTCGTCGGGATGAGTACGAACACGAACCCGGCGGCGACCCCGGGCAGGCTCATCGGCAAGGTCACCCGCATGAACGTGGTGAACCGGCTTGCGCCCAGATCGTGCGCGGCGTCCAGCAGCCGCCGGTCCAGGTTGTCGAGCACGACGAAGATCGGCAGCGCCACGAACGGCACCCACGCGTAGAACAGGACGAGCGCGACGCTGAACTTGGAGTAGATCAGCCAGGTGATGGCGTGGCCGTTGGCGCGCAGCCCCAGCTGCCACAGCGCGCTGTTGACCACTCCGTTGTTGTTGAGGATCACCTGCCAGGCGATGACCCGCAGCAGATAGCTGGTGAAGAACGGGGCCAGCACCAGGAGCAGCACCGTGTAGCGGTGGCGCCCGGCGACGAAGGCCAGGAAGTACGCCAGCGGATAGGCGCCGAGGACGGCTGCCGCGGACACCACCAGCGTCACCTCGATCGAGGTGAAGAAACGGCTGCGGAACGGGTTGCCCGCCCCGGTCAGGAAGTCCGACCAGTCGCTGGTGGAGAACGCCGTGTGGGTGCCGGCGACGTTGGTCAGCAGGCCGAAGCTGTAGAGCCCGATGAGCACGATCGGGACCATCAGCACGATCACCACGTATGCCGACGGCGTGAGCGCCGTCAGCATACGCGCGAACGAGCGAGAGCTGAACCAGTTCAGCCGCCGGCGCCCTGGGCGCGGCGCGGATGCGGAGGCCGCTGTGCTCAGGCCGCCAGCACCTCCTGCCACGCCAGCTCGTACTTGGGGCGTTCGGGCTGCCAGCTCTGCAGGTGCACGTCGGAGGCCTCGATCGCGGTGGGGTTACCGACGTTCAGCTGCTTGGCGAGCTTTGCGTCCTGGATCTCGGAGGCCTTGATCGTCTTGTCGGCGGTCCCGTAGTAGAAGAGGTTGGTCATCTGCACGCAGGCCTTGTGGTTGATGAACGACTCCAGGTACTTGTGGGCGTGGAAGAAGTTCTGGGTCTGCGCCCCCAGCGTGTAACCGCAGAACCAGCTCAGCTTGCCCTGCGACGGGTTCAGGTAGGCCACCTTCAGTCCCGCCTTGGACATCGATACGAACGCGTCCTGCCAGGAGTAGGTGATCCAGATGTCGCCGGACTTGAACGACGGCTGCATCTGCTCGTACTCACTTGACCAGTAGAACTTGTTGAGCGGCTTTTGCGCGATGAGCGTGTTCTTGGCCGCCTGAATCTGGCTCTCGCTCATGGTGTCCATGTCGTGGTAGCCGAGCTTGAGCGCTGCGACCTCCATGTTGGATCCGCTGCCGTTCCACAGCGAGATGCGGCCTTTGTATTTGGGGTTCCAGGCCAGCTCCCAGCCGGTGGCGTCCGCCGGGTCGATCTTGTCGGCGCGGTACAGGAGGCTGGCGTAGCCCCAGTCCCACGGGATCATGTACTGCTTGCCGTTGATCTGGCCCTTCTCGACCAGGAACGGATTCAGGTTCTTGAAGCTCGGCAGGAGGCTGGTGTCCCATGGCTGGATCAGCCCTTGCTTGACGAAGCTCTCCAGCATCTCGTTGCAGGGGTGCATGATGTCGAAGGGGCCGCTGGTGGCCGCCTTGCTCAACGACTGGTCGTCGTTGACGATGTAGGTGTAGACGACCGAGTGCTTGCCGAACTCGTGGGTGTACGGCGTTCCGGCCCACAGGCCCGAGGTCTGCGCGGAGGTTCCGCCCGCCTCGTAGCCGCCCCACTCCAGGATGGACAGCTTGCCCGGCTCCTTGGCGATGGCGGGACGCTTGCTCAGCGGCGTCGCCTTGGCTGCCGAGCCAGAGCCGCTGCCGCTCGCACCCGAGCCCGACGACCCGCACCCGCCGAGCAGAGCGGCGCCTCCGAGCGCCACGCCCGTCGCCAGGAAATCACGTCGGTTCACCTGCTGCATGTGACCTCTCCTCCTCGGTTTGACCCACTGGCGCCAGGCCCGGTGCCTGCGCCCTACCGTCCTCGGACTCCACCGCCGACACGCCGGTGTCGGCCAGCACCCGCAGTGCGTCCGCCGGCAGGTGCAGGCGGACGGCGTCCCCCGGCTCCCAGGTCCGGCCGCCGGAGTTCTGGACCAGCGCCTGGACCTGCTCGCCGCCGGGCAGCCGCGCGAACACCTGATCGGCGCTGCCGCGGTAGAC
>JBAQGP010000314.1:0-5764 GCA_049287845.1 Solirubrobacteraceae bacterium
GGCCAAGCGCGACGAGGTGCTGGGCCTGATCCGCTCGTGAGCCCCGCCGAGGCCGACGGTCAGGACGCCGTCGCCGCCGAGACCGAGGCATCCCTCGCGCTGGCCCGCGACGCGGGCATCCATCTCATGCCGGTGCCGACGCCGTTTCTGGTGGGACGCGTCAACTGCTACCTGATCGAGGACGATCCGCTGACGCTGGTCGACACCGGCCCCAACAGCGGTAAGTCCCTGGACGAGCTCGAGCGGGCGTTGGCGGAGCTCGGGCACCGCATCGAGGACCTGGGGCTGATCGTCATCACCCACCAGCACATGGACCACCTGGGCCTGCTGGAGATCATCGCCCGGCGCTCGGGCGCCGAGGTGGCGGCGCTCGACGTCCTGGGCCCCTACCTGGAGGACTTCAGCGCCAGCGCCGCCGCCGACGACGAGTTCTCGATGGCGGTGATGCGCCGCCATGGCGTCCCCGCCGAGCTCGCCACCGCTCTGGGCTCGGTGGGCGCCGCCTTCCGAGCCTTCGGCTCCTCCGGGCACGTGTCGGTGGCGCTGCGCGAAGGCAGCGAGCTCACGCTGCGCGACCGGACGCTGATCGCCCGCCATCGCCCCGGGCACAGCCCGTCAGACACCGTCTTCTGGGATGGACGGCGCCAGATCCTCATCGCCGGCGATCATCTGCTGGCCAGGATCTCCTCCAACCCGCTGGTCTCCCGGCCACTCGCGCGGGCGGGCGGGACCGCATCCGCCGCGGCATCCGCCGCCGCGGCCGACCGCCCACACGCGCTCATCGAGTACATGGCCTCCCTGCGCCAGACCCGGGAGATGCCCGCGCGCCTCGTCTTGGGCGGCCACGGCCCGCCGGTGCGCGACCATGCCGCGCTCATCGACGAGCGGGCTCGCATGTCCGAACGGCGGGCCGTCAAGGTGCGGCGGCTGCTGGAAGACGGGCCCCAGACCGCCTATGACATTGCCAGCCAGATGTGGGGCAACGTCGCGGTCACGCAGGCGTTCTTGACGATCTCCGAGGTGCTGGGCCATCTCGACCTGCTCATCGCCGACGGACGAGCCACCGAGGACGACTCGGGCCCGATGACCCTGTTCGAGGGCGTCGATCCGTAGTCAGTACGCACTTCAGAAGCTCACCAGGGCTGCCGATTAGGACCCATAGAAATGTCTGACCGCCCAGCCCATGGCGGGCACTCACGGGCGGGGGCATCGGATCCGACCGGCGACGCCGAGCCCCCACGCACCGACAATTCGCGTGTCCTGCTGGAAAGGGTCCCCGCGATCCTCTACACCGCCGATGCCGGCGGCGTCGGCCGCTGGCACTACGTGAGCCCCCAGATCGAGGAGATCCTGGGCTTCACGCCCGAGGAGTGGTGCGGGGACCCGGGGATGTGGGCGCGCCGGCTGCACCCCGAGGACGCCGAGCGCGTCCTTGACCAGGAGGAAGGTTTCGCCGACGGCCACTCGGCGCTGACCAGCCCGATCGAGTACCGGCTGCTCCATCGCGACGGCCATCCCGTCTGGATCCGTGACGACGCCCTCCTGCGCGATGGTCCCGCGGGCACCAGGCTCTGGCATGGGGTGATGTCGGACATCACCGATCAGAAGGACGCCGAGGCCGAGCTTGCGCTCCGCGGCGCCCAGCAGGCGGCAGTCGCCCGGCTGGGCGAGCATGCGCTGCAGGGCGCCAGCTTCGCCGACCTCATGCAGGAGGCGGTGAGCGCCGGGGTCCAGTTGCTGAGCCTGGAGATCGGCGCCGTGGTGGAGCTCGTGCCCTCTGAGGACGCGGTCGCCTTCCGTGCGCTGCATGGCCTCCCCGGCGTGCGCGTCAATGACCGGGTGCCGGCGGGCCGGGGGTCGCAGTCGGGCTACGCCCTGCTCAGCGGCGGGCCGGCGGTGGTGACCGACTGGGAGAGCGAGCGGCGCTTTGAGCGCTCGCAGGTGCTCAGCGACCTCGGCACGACCAGCGGGCTGACCGTGGTCATCGAGGGGCGCCGGGGGCCGTTCGGCGCCCTGGGCTTTCACTCGATCGCACCTCGGGTGTTCAAGGCCGGGGATGTGGACTTCGTCCAGGCGCTGGCCAACGTCCTTGGAGACGTCGTCGACCGCCAGCTCACCGAAGACGACATCCGTCATCGGGCCCTGCACGATCCGCTCACGGGGCTGCCCAACCGGCTGCTGTTCCTGGATCGCCTCGGGCAGGCCACCGAGCGCCAGCGCCGCCGCCACGACTCGCTGACCGCGGTCCTGGCCCTGGATCTCGACCGCTTCAAGCTGGTGAACGAGAGCCTCGGCCACAGGACCGGCGACGAGTTGCTGGCCGCGGCCGCCCCACGCCTGCGCCAGGCCGTGCGCTCCTCGGACACGGTGGCGCGCTTTGGCGGCGACGAGTTCGGGATCCTGCTCGACGACATCACCGGGGAGCAGGACGCCATCGAGATGGCCGAGCGCATCGCCGGCGTGTTCGCGCGTCCGTTCGTGCTCGACGGCGACGAGCACTTCGTCACCACCAGCATCGGCATCGCGCTGGCCGAGGGCGGCGAGCGCGCCGAGGACATCCTGCGCGACGCCGATGCCGCCATGCACCGCGCCAAGGAGCGCGGCCGGGCGCGCTACGAACTGTTCGACGAGGCGCTGCGCGGCCGGGCCCTCTCACGGCTCCGGGTGGAGAACGACCTGCGCCGCGCACTCGAGCGCGACGAGCTGACCCTGCATTACCAGCCCCTCGTCTCGCTGCGCGACCGCCACATGGTTTCCGTGGAGGCGCTCGTGCGCTGGGATCACCCCGAGCGCGGGCGCATCTCCCCCGTGGACTTCATCCCGGTCGCCGAGGAGAACGGGCTCATCGAGCCGATCGGCCGCTGGGTGCTGGAACACGCCTGCCGCCAGGCGGCCGAGTGGTACCGCGAGCGGCCCGACGCGGCGCCGTTGACGATGAGTGTCAACCTGTCGGCCGCCCAGGTCGCCAACCGCGCGCTGGTGCAGACGGTGGCGACCACCCTGCGCGTATCGGGGCTGGACCCGTCCTGCCTGGCCCTGGAGCTGACCGAGAGCATGCTCGTCGGTGACAACGACGAGGTCTCGGAGACGCTCAAGGCGCTCAAGGCGCTCGGGGTGCGCCTGGTCCTCGACGACTTCGGGACCGGGTACTCGTCCCTGTCCTACCTGACGCGCCTGCCGCTTGATGCACTCAAGGTCGACCGCTCGTTCGTCGACGGCCTGGGCACCGAGGCGCGCGACACCGCCGTCACCGAGGCGATCGTCGCCATGTCCCGGGCGCTGTCGCTGCGGGTGGTCGGCGAGGGGGCCGAGACCGCGCAGCAGGTTGCCGAGCTGGCCCGGCTGGGCTGCGACCTCGTCCAGGGCTTTCACTTCTCCCGGCCGGTCCCGGCGGAGGAGATCACGCGGATGCTGACCGAGGGGCCGGCGTGGCTACCGGAACGCGGAGGTTCCCGGCTGCAGCGGTGACACGGTGGTCGTCCCGCACTCGGACGCTCCGTTGGGGATCTGCACCTTGAGCGTGGCCGTGTCGTTGGGGGCGATCACCTGGAGGCCGTTGGCGGTCAAGCAGGGGGCGCTCGAGCCGCCGCCGTGTGACACGCCGAGGCGGAACGAGGCGGTCTGGCCCGGCTGGAGCGTGAGCTTCTGGAGCGGAAGGTGTCCGAAGAAATCGTCGGTGGTGTGCTGCGGCGTGGTGGTCAGCGCCGAGCCGTCCGGGGCCAGGAACTGGATCCCGGGATAGCCGCCCGTGGCGCAGGCGCTCGAGCCGGTGTTCCTGAGGGCGAAGCCCAGCTCGCCGTGGCCGGTCGCCCCCTGGCCGCCCAGATAGGAGAGCGCCAGTCCCGCCGCCGTGCATTGGCTCGATCCGCCGGTGACGGCGGCGCCGCCGCTGTTGCCGCTCGCGGTGCCGGTCTGGGTCGCGGCGGGCGTCTGCGTGCCGGTGGCGGAAGCCGAGGTGGCGGCGGTGGCCGTCGCGGTCGCCCCGGACGCGCTCGATTGGGTGCCGGTGGCAGCAGCCGGCTGAGAGCCGTGAGTGGTCTGTCCGCCGCCGCCGCCGCATGCCGAGAGCACGACGGCGGCCAGAAGGGCGGCACCGGCGAGTGAGGTGCGCATCATCGACATGTTCGGCCACCGCGCGGTCGGATCCTCCCGCTGGGGGACTCCATGCGTGCCACTATCCATTCGTGCACGGCGATCTCGAGCGGCATCTGGACGCGGACGCCCGCGTTGTGAACGAGGACGTTCGTGCCACCCTCACGCGCTATGACCCCTACTGGGGTGGGCAGCTCATCATCGCCGCGGCGATCCTCCTGGATCTGTCCCTGGCCGAGAAGCTCACCCTCGGGCCCAACTGGCTGATCCCCGCGCTGGAGGGGCTTGCCCTCGTCGGCCTCACCGTGGCCTCGCCGCACCCGCGCCTGCGCCACTCCCCCCTGCGCCGGCGCCTCGCGCTCACGCTCATCGCCTCGGTCACCGCTGCCAACAGCTACTCGCTGATCCGCCTCTGCCAGTATCTGCTCCGAGGTGGGACGGCCGGCGGGCACGCGCTCATCGGGTCCGGGATTGTGTTGTGGGTCACAAACGTGCTGCTGTTCGGCGTGTGGTACTGGCAGCTGGACGGCGGCGGGCCCATCGCACGGCGTCAGAAACGCCGTCCTCACCCGGATTTCCTCTTCGTCCAGATGACCCAGCGCGAGTTCGCGCCGCACGGTTGGCACCCCACGCTCGTCGACTACCTGTATACGTCCTTCACCAATGCGGCGGCCTTCAGCCCCACCGACACGATGCCCCTCACCCCGATGGCCAAGGCTCTGATGACCGTCCAGTCGCTCACGGCGCTGGTGACGATCGGCCTCGTCGTGGCGCGAGCCGTCAACATCCTGTGAGCTGATGGCCCCCGCACGTCACCCACCCGGCACACAGCGACCCCGCCGCCGGCGCCACACCGACTGGGAGCTGATCACCTGCGGGGTGTCCGGGCACGTGCTCGTCGGGCGCGACGCCGGGCCGGCTCGGCCGCAGGACGCGCTCCTCGTGCAGGACCACGGCGATGTTCGATGGCACCGGTGTCTGCGCTGCGACACCTGGGTCCCACTGCCACTCCCCGAGCATCCCACGCGCCCGCATCCTCCCGACCGGGCGGAGATCGTCGTACCGGCGCGGGGCAAGGCGCTGCACGACCGGATCGTGCTGAGGCTCATCGCGCTGGACCGCCTGGTGCATTTCATCGTGCTGATGCTGATCGGGTTCGGCGTGCTGCTGTTCGCCTCGCACCGCACCTCCCTGCACGACGCCTACTACCGGATCCTCACCGCATTGCAGGGCGGCGTGGCCGGGGGCCCGGTGCAGAACTCCGGGCACGTCGGGATCCTGCGCGACCTGGACCGCCTGTTCTCGCTGCGCTCGGGCACCCTGCACGAGGTGGGCGTGGCGCTGCTGGGCTATGGAGTCCTCGAGGGCGTGGAGGCGATCGGCCTGTGGTACGGCAAGCGGTGGGCCGAGTACCTCACCTTCGTCGCCACCACCGTACTGCTGCCCCTGGAGATCTACGAGATCATCCATCAGGGCACGGTGCTGAAGGTGATCGGCTTCATCATCAATCTGGCCGTCGTCGTGTGGTTGCTGTGGCGCAAGCGCCTGTTCGGACTCAACGGCGGCGGGGCCGCCGAGGACGCCGAGCGGGCTCGCGACGTGAGCTGGGAGGAGATCGAGCGTCGCACGCTGGCGACGCCGATCCCCGACCCGGTCGCGGCCGGGGCGGCGG
>JBAQGP010000315.1:0-5720 GCA_049287845.1 Solirubrobacteraceae bacterium
TCAACGAGGCAGCGGACGAGCTCGAGCGCCTCGCCGAGTCCTCGCGAGGCGGCAGCGTCAGCCGCAACGCCGTCAAGGCGTCGGCGGCGGCGACACGGCGTGCGCGTGAGGACGCCGGCCGGCGCGCGTACGAGAACGAGCAGCGCGAGCGCGAGATGGCGGCCGACCGCGCCAAGCACGACCCGTTCGGGTCACGGGTCCCCGACCACTCCGTCGTACACCGCTACGCGCGCTGCGTCTCCTATCCCGAGTGGGGGGTCGGCACGGTCAGCGGCATCTACTTCTCTGGCGACGAGGAGAGCTCCCAGCAATGGGCCCGCGTGATGTTCTCGGTCGGGGTCCGCACCGTCCCCGCCGGCTCGCTTCAGTTCGTCGACTTCTCCAAGCCCGACCCGGCGGCCGACCGGGTCCAGCGCTTCATGACCGCCGCCCAGCACGCCCTGGCCGAGGGGGACGCCGCACTGGCGGCCCAGCGCCTTGTCTACGCGCGCGACGCGGACCCGCAGAACCCGATGGTGCTGCGGCTGCTGACCGCGGCGTTCTGGCAGGCCGGCAACCTCCCTGCGGCGGCGCGCACGGTGCGTGACTGGGCTCGCGTGGACACTGATCGCCCCACCCCCGAGCGCTTCGCCAGCCGCATCTACGAGGACATGGGCGCCGTCGACCTGGCCGCCGAGGCCGCCGACCGGGCCGCCAACCGTGCTCCCGACGACGCCTCGGCGTGGGAGCGGCTGGGCCGGCTGCGGCTACGGCTCAACGACCGGCTGGGAGCCATCAGCGCCCTGGAGCACGCTCGCCTGGTGGGCCCCACTGTGGAGGGTCTGCTCGACCTCGCCCTGGTCCACCACCTCGCCGGCGACGTCGGCGCCGAGGTGTCCGCGGCCCATGCGGCGACCCACATCGAGCCGCGGTCGCAGCGGGCGTGGTCGGCCTACGCTCATGCCCTGGCCCGCACCGATCGCCTGGCCGAGTGCGCCGACGCCTGCCGGACGGCGCTGAAGCTCGGCCACGACACCGAGGTATCACAGCTCCTGGCCCGCGTCGAGGCGGCCACGCCACGCGGGCTGTCGCAACGCAGCGCCGCCGCCTGATCGCCGGCCCTCGTGCCCGTATCTCAGAACTTCTGCGTGGACTAGGGCGACGCGACCGAGCCCTCGCGCCCGCACACGGGGCAGGACTCCTGGGGGTCGAGCCTACGACCGCCACAGGCCGGGCACCGCTCGATCTGCTCCAGCACGCCGAGCATCTCACCGACGCGGCAGACGAGCAGCCGCTCTTCGTCGACCTCGATCCAGCTGCCCGCCGCGGCGGGGAACACGACGTGGTCGCCGGGCTTGACCGGCATCCGGACGCCGACGTGGTCCCACCAGTCCAGCCCAGGCCCGACGGCGAGCACGATTCCGTGCTGAGGCGGCGGCTCGTCGGAGCCCGCGGGGACGAGCAGCCCGGACCGGCGCACCCGATCGGGATCGAGCTCCTTGATCACCACGCGATCGAACAGTGGGCGGAGTTGGCTTCGCATTACACCGTTTGATGATAGAAGCGCCGGGCCGCTGACCGCCGCGAAGGGTCCCGTCGGTCCGCCGCGCCCGTTAGCGTTGACCCGATGCGCCTCATGGTCGCCCGCTGCTCGATCGACTACTCCGGCCGCCTGGAGACCCATCTGGCGCAGGCCACACGGCTGCTGATGTTCAAGGCCGACGGGACGTTCATGGTGTGGTCCGACCACGGCAGCCAGAGCGTCAAGCCGCTGAACTGGATGACCCCGCCGACGACGATCGAGGAGATCTCCGAGCGCCGCATCACAGTGCGCAAGCACGCCGGGACCACCGAGGACCGGCTGGAGATCGAGCTGCACGAGGTCCTCTCCGACGTGACCCACGAGATGGGCTCGCCCGACGCCGACGTGCCGCTGGCCAAGGACGGCATCGAGGCCCACCTCCAGGAGGCGCTGGCCGCAGCGCCCGGGTGGTGCGGCGAGGGGTTTCGCCTGGTGCGGCGCGAATGGCCGACGGACATCGGCCCGGTCGACCTCATGTGCCGTGACGAGGGGGACCGGTGGGTGGCGGTCGAGTTCAAGCGCATCGCGGGGATCGACGCGGTGGAGCAGCTGTCGCGCTACCTGGAGCGGATCCGGCGCGACCCCGAGTTCGCCGACTGCCGGGGCGTGCTCGCCGCCCAGGTGATCAAACCCCAGGCGCGCGTGCTCGCGGGCGCGCGCGCGATCGACTGCGTCGAGGTCGACCTGGCCGTCGTGCGTGGCGAACGCGAGCCGGACCTGAGATTGTTTGTGGCGTGATCTGCGCCCGGCCACGCGCCCGCACGAGATGAGCGCCGGGGGATCTGAGCAGGCGGTCCTCACCGAGCGCCGCGACCGCGTGCTCCTGGTCACGCTCAACCGTCCCGACCAGCGCAACGCCATCAACGCGGCGGTGGCCACCGGGATCGGCGCAGCGCTGGACGAGCTGGACGCCGATGCCGGGCTGTCGATCGGCGTCCTCACGGGGGCCGGCAGGGGCTTCTGCTCCGGCATGGACCTCAAGGCGTTTGTCACCGGCGAGTCGCCCGTGGTGGAGGGGCGTGGCTTTGCCGGCATCACTCAGCGCGCCGCGGCCAAACCGCTCATCGCCGCCATCGAGGGGTTCGCCGTCGCCGGGGGCCTGGAGGTGGCGCTCTCCTGCGACCTCATCGTCGCCTCGCGCGGGGCGCGGCTGGGCATCCCTGAGGTCAAGCGCTCGCTCGTCGCCGCCGGCGGCGGCCTGCTCCGGCTGCCGCGGGTGCTTCCGCGCAATATCGCGATGGAGATGGCGCTCACCGGCGATTTCATCCTGGCCGAACGCGCCGCCGAGCTGGGGCTGGTCAACCGGCTGGCCGAGCCGGGCGGCGCGCTGGACACGGCGCTGGAGCTGGCCTTGGCGATCGCGGCCAACGGTCCGCTGGCGCTGGCCGCCACCAAGCGCATCCTGACGGAATCCGTCGACTGGCCTGACGCGGAGTTCTTCGCGCGCCAGGAGGAGATCGCAGAGCCGGTGCGGGCGTCCGAGGACGCTCGCGAGGGCGCGACCGCGTTCGCGGAGAAGCGAGCGCCTGTGTGGAAGGGGCGCTAGCCGGTCTCGCCCCAGGCCGTGGCGATGATGACGCGGCTACCGCCGTGGTCGCGGTGCTCGCACAGATAGACGCCCTGCCACGTGCCCAGAGCCAGACGCCCGCCCATCACCGGGAGCATCAGCGTCGAGCCCAGCAGCGCGGACTTGACGTGCGCGGGCATGTCGTCGTCGCCCTCCAGCGTGTGTGACCAGTACGGGGCCCCGTCGGGGACCGCCTGATCGAACCAGGTGGCGAAGTCCCGGCGGACATCGGGCGAGGCGTTCTCGTTGAGGGCCAGCGACGCCGAGGTGTGCTGGATCAGGAGATGGAGCATCCCCACGCGCAACTCGGCGAGCTCGGGCAGCGCCTCCAGCACCTCGCGGGTGATGAGGTGAAAGCCCCGGGGCTGGGGCGACAGCCGCAGATGACGCTGAATCCACATCACTCAGGCAGGCGCGCCACGCCCATGTCGACTCTGTCACCCCGGAAGGGGACCCCTTCACGCATGAGCAGCCGCCGCTGGCGCGTGCCCTTGGCCAGGGATCCATCCGCGCGGACGATCCGGTGCCACGGAAGGTCGGGCTCAGCGCACTGGTGGAGCACCGCGCCGCCCACGCGCGGCGCGCCCGGAGAGATGTCGCCGTAGGTGCGCACGAACCCCTCAGGGGTCGCGCGCACCCGACTGAGGATCGCAGCGGTTCGCTCATCCGAGGCGCGCACCGTCAAAGGATCGCACCCGCCGCCGCCGGGGGCGATCGCGAGCCCGCGGGGGGCGGCGGCACCCGCCGCGTCACGGCATGAGGACGATCTTGCCCCGGGTATGCTTGCGCTCGAGCTCCGTATAGGCCTGGCGCACCTGATCGAGCGGGTAGGTGGCGGCGACCGGGACCTCCAGGGCCCCCTCGGCGATGAGCGCCGCGAGCTGCGCCAGGACCTCCGCGCTGGCCCCGGCGGCGCTGCCGTCGGCCTTCACGCCGTACTTGGCGGGAGCCGAGAAGTCGGCGATCGTGTCGATGCGGTTCGGCGCCACGCCAAGCTCCAGGGCCAGCTCCACGTAGCCGCCGCCGACCGTGTCGATGAACGCGTCCACGCCCCCTGGCGCCGCCTCGCGAATGCGCTCGGCCACACCATCGCCGTAGGTCACCGGGACCACGCCGTGACCGCGCAGCCACTCGTGGTTGGGCTCCGAGGCCAGCCCGATCACGGTGGCGCCGGCCCGGCGGGCGAGCTGGACCGTCAGCGAGCCGACACCGCCGGCTGCGCCGGACACCACCACGGTGTCGCCCTCCGCCGGGCTGACCGCGCGCGACGCCGCGTATGCCGTGGTGCCGGCGACGAAGAGCGCGCCGGCCACCTCCCAGGGGACGCCGGCCGGACGCCGGGTCGCATTCCCGGCGTCGATGACGACGAGCTCGGCGTGACTGGCACGGCTGTCGGTGAAGCCGATCACCTCGTCGCCGGTCTTGAAGGCGTCGACGCCCTCGCCGACCGCCTCGACCACCCCGGCCAGGTCCGAGCCCTGCCCCGACGGGAACGTCGACGGCCAGCGCTCGCGGAGCAGCCCCTCGCGGATCTTGCCCTCGCCCGGGTTGATCCCGGCCGCCTTGACGCGGATGAGCAGCTGGCCCGCACCGACGACGGGATCGTCGACGTCGACCACGTGGAGCACGTCGACCCCGCCGTACTCGTCAAATCTCACCGCTCGTGACATCTCGTGTGGCTCCTTGTTCGTACTGCTCGGATAGCAAACCACATGTCATATTGACCCTCCATGCCTCTCGCGGACCACCGCGCGCGGCGGTTGGGGCGTGGATGCCCGGAGCCGACGGACCGGCCTGAGCGCTTCCTGATAAGGTCGCTGATCCGCGGATTTCCCAGCTAATGGGGAGAATTGGGTTTTCGCGGGCGTTCGCTGATGACCAACTGCCGCCGTAGGGTCCCGTTCCGAGTCGTCGTCGCCGTCGCGGTCGCAGCCGCGCTGGCGGGTCTCGCCCTGCTCGCACCGCCGCACTCGGGCGCCAGTCAGAGCCTCGGCCAGCTCCACGATGCGCTCGGCGCCCAGCAGGCGCGGGAGCACGGCCTGGCGGCCAGCATCAGCCAGCTCGACGCCAGCATCAGCTCCCTGGAGTCGCAGATCTCGCTCGTGCAGAGCCGCGAGGCCGCCGTGCGCCAATCGCTGGCCGCCGACCGCGCGCGCCTGACCGCGCTGGAGGGGCAGATCACCCGCGAGCGCGGTCACCTGGCGCAGCTGCGCCGGACGCTGGCCAAGGCCAGGGGGATCCTGCGCGCCCAGCTCGTCTCCCAATACGAATCCTCGCCGCCTGATGTCGTCTCCGTGATCCTCAACGCCCACGGCTTCAACGACCTGCTCGACCAGCTCAACTTCCTGGGCCTCGCCAAGCACCAGCAGCAGAGCATCATCTCGATCGCCGAGGCCGCCAAGGCCGCGGCAGACGCCGCCGTCAAGCGGCTGACGGGCCTGCAGCGCACCGTGCGGCAGGTCACAGCCGAGACAGCGCTACGTGCCCAGGCGCTGGCCGGGATGAACCAGCTCCTGTCCTCGCGCGAGTCCGCGCTCTCAAGCGCTCGCGGCGCCCAGCGGGCAGCGCTGGCCTCCAGCCAGGCCCGCAGCG
>JBAQGP010000316.1:0-10048 GCA_049287845.1 Solirubrobacteraceae bacterium
GTTGTGGTCTGACTGGGAGCGCTTCGAGCGAGAATTCCGCGACTACGCGCGGCGCGCGGCGCCAGGCTCAGCGGATGGACATCCGCTCAACCGATAGGTAGGTCCGGGCCGCCCACGACACCGGGTCGCGGGCGAAGTCGCGCTGGAGCGCCCCGTGGTTGAGCGCGTCGTCGAGCGCCGCCATGATCATCGACTGGTCCAGCACGAGCCGGCGGTGCCCGATCGATCCAGTCTGGGGATCGACGGCGTCATAGAACCCGCCGTCCGAGGTGTACAACCCCGGGTAGTGAGCGCGCAGCGCCTGGAGGTTGGCGTAGGCGTCGTGCGGGATCACCGCCAACGCGATCGCCGACGCGTGCGGGCTCACCACATCCTCGCTGGTGCATGGCGTGGCCGGCGCCGGCGCACATACGTCCTGGGCCAAGCCCCGGCCAGGGCCGAAGGCGAGCCCCTGCACGCCGTACGCGTTGTAGCCGCCGGTGTCGTCGGGCGTGCTGGAGGGCGACATGCCCCACACCGGGTCGTGGAGGACCTGGGTGTCATAGCGCTCCTGGACCTGAGCCCAGCGGAGGTCGGCGAGGCCGAAGCTGTGGGTCCCCCACTCGGTCTCGGGGATGACCAGGTTGGCCATCAGGCCCTCGAACATGCCGCCACCGAACGTCGGAATGAACGTGATCGCCGGTGTGGGCGGGTTCCGATACACGTAGTGGCCCTCCCACACGTGAAACTGCTTGTGACTCCGGGGGTCGATGATCGTCTGCCAGTAGCCGGGCACCGGCCACTGCCCCTGCCAGGAGAAGTCCGGGTCGGTGGCGCAGCGCTGCGGCGGAAGCGTCCGCCACGTGCGCCACCAGACGTCGCCCGGCATCTGGCGCAGGCCCATGCCGATGTACATCGAGATGCGGGGGTCGGAGTACAGCGCGCCGTTGTGGTAGCCGGCCGGTCCCTGGCCGACGTAGAAGCCGCCGTACTGCTGGCCGGTGGGCGGGTTGCCCGGCAGCGACGCGTTGGTGTTGCAACCGGTCTGCGCGCGGTCGTCGTAGAAGATGGAGAAGTCCATGTCGGAGAGGAGCCGGCTCGCCAGTTCGCGGACCCCGGGCAGGGCCCGGCGCACCACGATCAGACCCGAGGCGTACCAGCCGTTGTCCACGGCAGACACGAACGAGCAGTTATCTCCTGTCGAGGCCGTGGCTGGGCAGTCGCCCTGGCCGGGATTGAGCAGTACGTTGCCGTTGGCAGTGTCGTACCACTGGTACAGGAAGCCCTTGTAGCGCGTGAGCGCCGCCACCTCGCGCAGGGTCGCCGAGGCCAGGCGCTGGGCCGTGGCGGTGTCGATGAGGTGCAGGTCGCGCGCGGCGACGACCGCCCACAGGTACACGCCGATGTTCGCCGCCGAGGTGTAGGCCCCGCGCACTGCCCCCGGACCGAGGTTGTCCAGGGGCAGATGCGTGACCGGATCGACGTCGGGGGCGTAGAACCGCCATGTGTCGGCGGCGATGCCGTGCAGCACCGCGCGCTGCTGGGCGCTCAGGCCCTGGCCACCGCCGTCGGCGCGGGCCTGCCCACATAGGCCCACGCCCATCACGGTGGCGCAGAGAACGACCAGGAGCGCGAGGTGCCGGCGCATCACCAGCCGACGTTGAACGTCGCCTCGTCACCGCCGACCGAGCTGTCGCCCACCCACAGGTGAAACTGCCCGGGCTCGATCACGAACTGGCCCTCGTCGTTGTAGAACCCGAAGTTCTGGCGGTTCAGGGTGAACGTGACCGTCGTGCTCTTCCCCGGGGGGAGCGAGACCCGCTCAAAGCCCTCCAGCTTGCGTACCGGCTGCAGGATGCTCGTGAGGTCCTGATGCAGGTAGAGCTGGACGACATCGGCGCCGGCGGCGGTTCCGGTGTTGGAGACCGGCACCGTGACGCGGAGCTGGCCGTGGGGCGACACGCTGCCCGAGGACAGTTGCGGGGTCCCGATCGTGAACGTCGTGTAGGAGAGCCCGTACCCGAACGGGTACTGGGGCGTATTGGGGACGTCGAGGTACTGGGATGTGTACTTGTTGGTGGGGTCGGCGGGCCGCCCGGTGGGCAGCTCGTTGTAGGAGATCGGGATCTGACCCACGTCGCGCGGGAACGACATCGGGAGCTTGCCGCTGGGATCGACCTTGCCGAACAGGATGTCGGCGACCGCGTCGCCCCCCGCCGTGCCCGGATACCAGGCCTCGAGCAGCCCCGGCGCGTTGTCGGCCAGCCAGGGGATGGTGAGCGGCCGGCCGTTCATCAGGACGACGACGTACGGCTTGCCGGTGGCGGCGATCTGCTGGATGAGCTGGAGCTGGCTGCCCGGCAGGTCGATCATCGACCGCGAGGAGGCCTCGCCGCTGTCGCCTGAGGGCTCACCGACCACGACGACAGTCGCATCAGAGCCCTGCGCCGCCGCCACTGCCTGGCCGAAGCCGCTCGTCTCGTTGCAGGGGTCGCTGACCGTGAAGGTCGTGCAGCCCGCCGCGTAGTTGACGGTGGCATGCGGCAGCGCGTTCTCGATGCCCTGCCGGACGGTGACGACCTTGTCGGTCGACGTCAGGGCGCCCTGGGACGTGTCGTAGCCGATCGGCACGTCCGGGCCCAGCTGGTCCAGTGCATCGTCGGCCAGCGGGCCCACCACCGCGATCGACGAGGTCGAGGTGCTGAGCGGAAGCGCGTTGCCCTTGTTGTTGAGCAGGACCATCGACTCATCGGCGGCGGTCCGCGCCTGGCTCACGTTGGCCGGGGTCAGCTCAGCGGTCTTGACCCGGTTGGCGTCGGTGATCGGATTCTGGAACATCCCGGCCAGGTACTTGAGCGTGAGCACATGACGCACCGCCTCGTTCAACTGCGCCATCGTGATCTTGTGCTGGGCCAGCAACGCCGGGCCGGCGTTCTCATACGTGGAGTTCGGGCTGTGCAGCTGGACCGCCATCTCGATGTCGACACCGGCGGTCAGCGCCTCCTGCGCCGCCTGGGCGTCGTTGGACGCGTAGCCGAACTCCTCCAGCTCCTGTACCGCCTGGTAGTCGCTGACGACGGTGCCGCCGAAGCCCCACTCGTCGCGGAGGATGGTCTGCAGCGTGTACGGATCGGCGGTTGCGGGGACGCCGTTGAGCGAGTTGAACGCGCTCATCACCGTCGCCACGCCGGCGTCGACGCCGGCCTTGTACGTCGGCAGATAGTCGTTGAACAGCTGCTGGGTCGACATGTCGACCGTGTTGTATTCACGGCCGGCGACCGGGGCGCCGTAGGCCGCAAAGTGCTTGATCGTGGCCGCCATCTTGTCCGGGGCGCTGTAGCTCGCGCCCTGATAGCCGTGGATGCGGGCGGCCGCCAGCGCGGAGCCGAGGAAGGGGTCCTCGCCGCTGGTACCCTGGACGCGGCCCCAGCGGGGGTCACGGGTGACGTCGACCATCGGGCTGAACGTCCACTTGATGCCGTCGGCGGCGCCCTCCGCGGCCGCCATCGACGCGTCGTTGGTCGCGAGCGCCGGGTCCCAGCTGCTCGACTCGCCGAGAGAGATCGGGTACATCGTCTTGTACCCGTGAATGACGTCCAGCGAGAAGATGAGCGGAATGTGCAACCGTGACTGGAGTGCGGCCTGCTGGAGCTGGTTGATGTTGTCCACGCCGACCATGTCGAGGATCGAGCCGACCAGTCCGTTCCTTGCGTCATCGATCAGGCTCTGCCCGGCGGTGCCATTGGGCCCCTGGGGACCTGACATCTCGAGCTGACCGAATTTCTCGGCCACCGTCATCCTGCGCAGCAGCGAGTTGACCTGATTGCTGACCCCCTGCTGCTGGGGGGTCAGCCGGTCCTGGCTCTGTGGCCGGGCGTGGTCGGTCCTGGCCGACGGCGCGGCCGTGAACACACCTGCGATGAGCAGGACCAGCGCACCGATCAGCGCCAGCCCGGCGGTCCCGAACCCGATGCGCCGACGCGGCCCCTGGCCGACGACACGCTCTACCCGCTCCGACATGGATCCTCCGCTCTCTCAGCCGTTGTGCACCCGGCGTACCCAGTGTGAAATCCGCTGAAACCCGCGATCTCATCGGGGATTGGCAGCGGGCGGTGCACCGTCAAACGGCGCGCTGACGCGGCGGCTCAGACCGCGACGGCGGCGAGCAACAGCTCGTGGAGGCGCGTTTCGCCGGTCAGTTCCGGGTGGAACGAGACGGCGAGAACGTTGCCCTGGCGCACGGCGACCGGGTGACCCTCGACCTCGGCCAGCACCTCGACCTCGGGTCCGGTGTCGGCCGCCCAGGGAGCGCGGATGAACACCGCGTGGACGGGGCCCCCGGGCACGCCGGTGACGTCGAGGTCGGCCTCGAAGGAGTGCAGCTGGCGCCCGAAGGCGTTGCGACGGGCCTCGACGTCGAGTACGCCCAGGTGGGCCCGGTCGAGCATGATCATGCCGGCGCAGGTGCCCAGCACCGGGGTCCCGGAGCGGGCCAGCTCGCGCAGGGGGTCACCCAGGCCCTCGCGCTCGATCCCCAGCGTCATCACCGTGGACTCGCCACCGGGGATGATCAGAGCATCCAGCCCGTGCAGATCGGCGGGGATCCGCACCTCGCGAACGACGGCACCGAGGCCCTGGAGGACCTTGGCGTGCGCCGCGAAGTCGCCCTGGAGCGCCAGGACTCCGACCAGCGGCGCGCGCTGCGCCGGTGGGTCGGGCACGGCTACCAGCCGCGGCCGGCGAGGAGCTGCTCGGATTCGAGCTTGGAGGACTCCAGGCTGACCATCGGCTGGCCCAGACCGTCGGACGCGGCCGCCACGCGGGCGGGGTCCTGGTAGTGGGTCGTCGCCTCGACGATGGCCCGGGCCCGACGCTCTGGGTCCTCGGACTTGAAGATCCCGGAGCCGACGAACACGCCCTCGGCGCCGAGCTGCATCACCAGCGACGCGTCGGCGGGCGTGGCGATGCCACCGGCGCAGAACAGCACCACCGGCAGGCGCCCGTCGGCGGCGACCTGGCGCACGAGCGGCAGCGGAGCGGCGAGCTCCTTGGCGGCGGTGGCCAGTTCCTCGGGGTCCAGCACACCGAGACGGCGGATCTCGCGGCGGATCACCCGCAGGTGGCGAACGGCCTCGACGATGTCACCGGTGCCGGCCTCGCCCTTGGAACGGATCATCGCCGCCCCTTCGCCGATCCGGCGCAGCGCCTCCCCCAGGTTGGTGGCGCCGCACACGAATGGGATCTTGAAGTTCCACTTGTCGATGTGGTTGGCCTCGTCGGCCGGGGTGAGGACCTCGGACTCATCGATGTAGTCCACCTCGAGGGCCTCGAGCACCTGCGCCTCGGCGAAGTGGCCGATCCGGGCCTTGGCCATCACGGGGATCGTGACCGCCTCCTGGATGCCCTTGATCATGGCCGGATCCGACATCCGCGCCACGCCGCCGTCCCGGCGGATGTCAGCGGGGACGCGCTCGAGCGCCATCACGGCCACGGCGCCGGCGTCCTCGGCGATCTTGGCCTGCTCGGCGGTGACGACGTCCATGATCACGCCGCCCTTGAGCATCTCGGCCAGACCGGCCTTGACGGTGAAGGTCGCCTCGTCGCGAGGAGTGTCGCCGTTGGGGTCCATGGGGGCCAGTGTAGCCGGGCGCTAGGTTCTTGACCGATGAGTGTGGATGCGGTGTTTGTCCAGGATGGCGATCGGTTCAGTGCCACCGACCTGGCCCTGGGCCCGTGGTACCCGGGCGCGTTGCACGGCGGTGCCCCGGCCGCGCTGCTGGTGCACGCGGTCAACGGTCACGCCGCGGCCGACGGCCTTCGTCTGGCGCGGATCACCTACGAGTTCGTGCGGCCCGTCCCTCAGGCGCGGCTGAAAGTGGCGGTGGAGGTCGTGCGCCCCGGCCGACGGGTGACGTTGCTCGACGCCGTGCTGCGCGATGGCGACGACACCGAGGTGACGCGCGCCCGCGCGCTGCTGCTGCGCCCGTCAGACCTCGGAGAGCCCGCAGCCGGTCGGGCGGGGCCTCCGTTCCCGGGTCCCGAGGACGGCGTGCGCAACGATTGGGAGGGCCGGAAGGGCCGCGGGTTCGCCACCGACGCCATGGAGATCCGCTTTGTCAAGGGACGGTTCCTCGAGCCCGGCGACGCGATCGCGTGGTTTCGCCTGCGTCATCCGGTGGTCGGCGGGCGGCCGGTTCACCCGCTGGAGCGCGTGGCCGCGGCCGGCGACTTCGGCAACGGGATCGCCGCGGTGCTGGACTGGGACGAGCACGTGTTCATCAATCCCGACCTCACGCTCTACATCGAGCGCCCGCCCGTGGACGAGTGGGTCGCGCTCGAGTCCCAGACGCGGATCGAGCGGGGCAGCGTCGGCGTCGCCGAAAGCGTCCTGTGGGACCGCGGCGGCCGCATCGGCCACGCGATCCAGGCGCTGGTAATCGGTCCCCGCCCGCCGCGGACGCCGGCTACTTGAGCCGGAACGCCTTGATCCGCACGTCGTAGGACTGCGCGTCGCGCGCGTAGACGCCGTAGGCCAGCGCCTGGATGAGCGACAGCAGCGCCGTGTGCGAACGCACGAAGGCCGGCGTGTTGGACGAGTAGTACAGGCGGATCCGGGCCAGCCGGGCCACCTCGGACAGGGTGGCGTCAGTGATGGCCAGCGTCGGCGCCTTGCGGTGGCGCGCGAGCTTCATCGTGCGCGTGATGAGCGGATGCGGGCGCCCGGCCGAGAGGCCGACGACGAGCGTGGTGGCGTCGATCCGGCTCAGGCGGCCCAGGGCCTCCTGGGAGGGGCTGGCCACGATCTCGGCCCGGAGGTCCAGCAGCATCAGCAGATGGCGCAGGTAGCTGGCAAAGAACGCCATCTGATCGGTGCCGGCGATCAGGACCTTCTCGGCGGTGACGATCGCGTCCACCGCCGCCTCCACGTCCGAGCGGCTCAGCTTGTGGGCGGTGTCCTCGACGTTGACATGGTCAGCGGCCAGTGCCGCCTCAAATTCGGTGTGGTCCAGGGAGAACAGCGGCGTGGCCGCGGCCAGCGCCTCGGTGACGACGCCACCCTGGCCGACCCGGCGGCGGTACTCATCGCGCGCGGCCTGCTGGAGCTCGGGGAACCCTTCAAAGCCGAGCGCCTGGGAGAAGCGCACCACCGTGCTCGACGAGGTGTTGGCCCGGCGGGCGAGCTCCTCGGCGGTCTGGAAGGCGGCTTCGTCGAGGTGGTCGACGATGTACTGGGCGACGTCCTTCTGAGAGCGGCTGAACTCATCGAAGCGGGCCTTGATGTAGCCCGACAGTGCCTGGTGACCGTGGTGGGTCTCGGGAGCGGCGGTGGGAGTGGATGACTGCTTCATGGGCAGGCGTCTGTTTCGACACCCCCCGTCGTCGTTCCTTCAGGGGTGGATGGAAAACCGTGCCGCCCGTGGTCTTGCGGCGGCGGGGCGGGAGCCCGCCTGCCCTACCCGTCCGATCGGGTCTACGGGACCCGGGACTGCCGGAAGCGCCCGGCGCGCTCCTGGTTCTGCCGGCGCTCGGCCATGACCTGCCCCACCGCGTAGACGATGAGGACGTTGGCCACGACACCGATTCCCAGGAAGGTGATCAGCAGCGCCAGCGTCTCCCCGAAGGAGCTGATCGAGTGCCCGAGACCGAGGATGTCCGCTGCCGACAGCATGGGTCACAGCATACCCGTCGCTGCGGAGCATGGCCCGGGTGGGACTCGAACCCACGACCGACGGATTATGAGTCCGCTGCTCTGACCGACTGAGCTACCGGGCCGGCTGGCACGGTATCGGCTCCGCGCAGGCGGGTGGCGGCAAGCGGGGGTGGATGCGCCCACTACGATCGACGACCGTGACGCAGACCACGACCACGCCACCGCCGGGCGACCCGCACGGCCTCCAGCGCTTTGTCAGCGCTCAAGAGGGCGTCTACGAGTCGGCCATCGCCGAGCTGCGCGCGGGTCGCAAGACCGGGCACTGGATGTGGTTCGTGTTCCCGCAGATCGCGGGGCTGGGCATGAGCGCGATGTCTCAGCGCTACGCCATCGCGTCACTGGCGCAAGCGCGGGCGTACCTCGAGCACCCCGTGCTCGGGCCGCGGATCGCCGAGTGCGCCCGCATCCTCGTCGAGGGTGGCGAGCGGAGCGCCGAGCAGATCTTCGGCGGGATCGACGCGGTCAAGCTGCGCTCCTCGATGACGCTGTTTGCGCGGGCAACGGAGGATGATTCGGTCTACGACGCGGTTCTTGACCAGTACTTCGGGGGCGAGACGGACCCACAGACCGACGCCCGGCTGCGCTAGGTCGCGTCGGCCATCGCACCGGCCGGTGCGGATCCTCGCGCTTGGGCTGATCCTCCTGGCGCTCCCCCCTATCGGTCTCGCCCTCCCCGCCGTTCGCGCGAGCGCCGCCGTGAACCCCATCGGGGCTCACTCGATGCTCCAGCTCGACGATCCGCCCTCGTTCATGGAGGCGATGTTCGCCCAGGCCGCGGCGATGCACGCGTCAGCGATCCGGCTGGATGTCGCGCCGGCGCTCGTGTTCGCCAACCAGTCGCAGCCACCCGATTTCTCGGGCCTGGATGAGGTGGTGGCGCTGGCTCAGCGGTATCACCTGCGCGTGGTGGGCGACCTGCTGACGATCCCCCCCTGGATGGCGCAGTGCGCGACGCCGACAAGCAACCCGAGCCGTTGCGCGACCGGCGACCTCGCCGGCTACGCGTCGGTCATCGGCCAGATCGTGAGCCGTGCCGACCCGGTCATCCGCGACTGGGAGGTCTGGAACGAGCCCGACACCGCGGAGTTCTTCGACGGAACCGCCCCGCAGTACGCCTTCATGCTGCGCACCGCCCACGACGCGATCAAGTCCGCGGACCCTGCGGACAACGTCCTGCTGGGTGGCGTCTCCGGTGTCGCGGCGACCGACTGGCTGGCGCGGGTGTTCGCCACCCCGGGCGCCGATGCGGTCCATGCGTTCGACGTCGCCAATCTCCACGAGCGCGGCGATCTGTGGCAGCTTGCCCCCGATGTGGCCGGCTTCCAGCAGTTCCTCGCCGCTCAGGGGTTCGGGGGGCCGCTCTGGGTCACCGAGCACGGCTATCCCTCAGATCCCGCCTACCAGTACGACCCCGGCTACACCGGTGGAGATGCCGCGCAGGCGTCGTTCCTGCAGGCGTCGCTGCCCACGCTGATCGACGCCGGGGCGGCCGAGGTGCTTGTCACCGAGCGCGACAACCTCGCCGGCCCGTTCGCCTCCGAGGGCGTGCTCGGCGGAGATGTCGCCGATCCGCCCCCCGCCGACCCTCAGGTCGTGACCAAGCCCGCGTTCGCCGTGGTGCAGACCATCGCGGACTGCTACCAGCGGCTGGGGCGCGACTGCCCCGGCCTGCCGCCGACGGCATCGCCGTCGACCGCGTTCCTGCCGCCGGTCCCGCCGGGCCACGCCAGCACGCGGTCGGTGGCCGTCACCGATCCGGGCAGCGTCCCCGTCGAGTTGGGCCCGGCCGGCCTCACGGGGCCCTATGCGGCCGGCCTGTCGGTGGCGAGCGACGGCTGCGCGGGCATGGTGCTCGAGCCGCGCGAGACCTGCCGGGTGTTGGTGCGCTTCGCGCCGGCGGCGGCCGGCGACGCCGCCGGGTCCCTTCAGCTCTCCTCAGACGACGGGGTCCTCGACGTCCCGCTCATCGCCACGGCGCCGTCGCTCTCGGGCCTGCTCTCGCCGGAGCTGCCCTACCCGCAGTTCGTGCCAACCGGAGCGGACGACGGCGTGGGCTATCCGCAGCGCTGGCGGCTCACCCTCACCAACCCCTTCCGCGCCGGCGTGCGAATCGCCCGGGCGGCGCTCTCGGGCATCGACGCACGACGCTTTGTGGTCACGGCGAACCGCTGCACCCACGCCACCCTGCGCCCGCACGGAAGCTGCCGCCTCGAGGTGATCTTCACGCCGACCCGGCCCGGCACCGCGCGCGGCCGGCTCACCCTCGTGGGCACCGGGACACCGCTCGTCGCGCAACTGCGCCCGGTGGCGTTCGCACTTCCCGCCGTGGCGCGACTGACCGCGCCCGCGCGCCACGGC
>JBAQGP010000317.1:0-2021 GCA_049287845.1 Solirubrobacteraceae bacterium
CTCGAGCACCGCGCGCGCGAGGGCCCCGCGGTCGTGGCGCACGCCCAGGCCGACGAAGCCGCCGCGCAGATCGGAATCCGGGTACGGGGTCCGTTCACCGGACAGGTAAGGGGCGAAGGTGAGGCCCTCCACGCCCGGGGGCCAGGCCGCCGCCTGGTCCAGCAGCCCAGCGATGTCCTCGGACGCGCCGAGCGTGCCGGCCAGCCAGCTCAGCGCGCCGGCGGCCGACAGGATGACCCCCATCACGTGCCAGGTCTCCGGCAGGGCGTGGCAGAAGGCATGCAGGCGCCCCTCCGGCTCCGGGGTGAAGGCGTTGCGGGCGGTGAAGATGACTCCGCTGGTGCCCAGCACCAGCGAGGCCGGGCTGTCGTCGTCGGTGACCCCGACGCCGAGTGCCCCCGCCGCCTGGTCGCCCGCGCCGGCCGCCACCGGCAAGCCCGTGGCGGTCTCGCCCGTCACCTCTTGGGACTCGTAGAGGGCGGGCAGCCACTCCTGGTCCACGGCGAATGCTCTGCCCAGCTCAGAGCTCCACGCGCGGCGGCCGACGTCGAGCAGCACCGTGCCGGAGGCGTCTGAGACATCGGTGGCCAGCTCGCCGGTGAGTCGGAAGCGCACGTAATCCTTGGGCAAGAGCACGCGCTCGATCCGGCGGTGGACGTCGGGCTCGTTCTCGGCCAGCCACGTGAGCTTGGGCGCGGTGAAGCCCGCCAGCACGCGGTTGCCGCTGAGCTCGACCAGGCGCTCGATCCCCAGGTCCTCCTCGATGCGGGTCGCCTGCGGCTGGCTGCGCCCATCGTTCCACAGGATGGCGGGGCGCAGTGGCCGGCGGTCGGCGCCGAGCACGACCAGGCCGTGCATCTGCCCCGAAAGGCCGATCCCGGCCGCCGCGTCGCCGTCGAGCCGGTCCAGGACGGACTCGGTGGCGGCCCACCAGTCCTCGGGGTCCTGCTCGGACCACCCCGGTTGGGGCGTCGAGATCGGGATGGGGTGCTCGGCCTCGGCGACCACGGTGCCGTGCTCGTCGATGGCGACCCCCTTGGCCGACGAGGTGCCGACGTCGATACCGATGATCCGCGCCGCGCTCACCGGGCCCCGTGCCCCGTCGCGCTCAGCGGACACTGCGCTGTGATGCCCTGGTCCCCATCCCTCATTCTGTCTAATCTTAGACAAAACTACGCGAGGGAGTGCAGCGATGACGAATGCAGAGAGTGAGCGGGGTGCGCGGTTCACCTTCGGCCTGTGGACCGTGGGCAACCCGGGGCGCGACCCGTTCGGGGAGCCGACACGGCCGCCTCGCGATCCCGTGGACACCGTGCATCGCCTGGCCGACGCGGGCGCCTGGGGCGTGAGCCTGCACGACAACGACCTGGTGCCCTACGGCACCTCGCCCGCCGAGCGCGACCGCATCGTGGGCGCGTTCAAGGACGCGTTGAGCGAGCGAGGGCTCGGCGTGGGGATGGCGACGACCAACCTGTTCGGGCACCCGGCGTTCAAGGACGGCGCCTTCACCTCCAACGATCGCGGGGTGCGCCGGGCGGCGATCGGGAAGGCGATGCTCTCCATCGACCTGGGGGCCGAGCTGGGCGCCGAGGTCTACGTGTTCTGGGGCGGGCGCGAGGGCACCGAGGTGGGAGTGGCCAAGGACCCGCGAGACGCGCTCGAGCGCTACCGCGAGGCGATCAACCTGCTGGCCGACTACGTCTCAGAGAAGGGCTACTCACTGAAGTTCGCGATGGAGCCCAAGCCCAACGAGCCCCGCGGCGACATCTTCCTGCCCACCGTCGGCCATGCGCTGCACTTCATCACCACCCTGGACCGGCCCGACATGGTGGGCGTGAACCCCGAGGTCGCCCACGAGACCATGGCCGGGCTGTCGTTCATGCACGGCGTCGGGCAGGCGCTGTGGGCGGGCAAGCTGTTTCACATCGACCTCAACGGCCAGCGGGTCGGCCGCTATGACCAGGACTTCCGCTTCGGCGCCGAGGACCTCAAGGAGGCCTTTCACCTGGTGCGCCTGCTCG
>JBAQGP010000318.1:0-12965 GCA_049287845.1 Solirubrobacteraceae bacterium
GCCCACGTGAGCCACCGCCTGGGTGAGCAGCGGCCAGCGCTGCGCCACCGCCGCGGCACGCAGCAACGCCGCCTGGCGGGTCATCGCGCCGACCCGCAACGACCCGTCCAACGACACCTCGACCCCCGCGAGCTCCTGCACCGGGTTGAGATCGACGAGCAAGGCGGGCCGGGCCAGACGGAAGTTGAGCATGGGCACCAGGCTCTGCCCGCCCGCCAGCGCGTGAGCGTCCTCGAGCGCGAGCAACTCCAACGCCACGTCGACCGAGGCTGCGGGCTCGTAGCGAAACGGCGCGGGCTTCATGGCGACGGCGGGGGGCCGGCGGGCGAGGCGTGCAGCGCGCGCCACAGCTTCTCGGCGGTGAACGGCGGCGAGACATACCGGCCCCCGAGCGCGTCGGTCACGGCGTTGGCCACCGCCGGGAGCGTGCCGACCGCTCCGCCCTCGCCCGCACCCTTGGCGCCCAGCGGGTTCAGCGGCGACGGCGTCTGCACCTCTGCGGTGACGATCGGCGGGATGTCGGCGGTCGTCAGGAGCGCGTACTCGAGCAAGGAGCCTGACCGCATCTGGCCGTCGTCGTCGTAGACGGCCTCCTCGCACAGGCACTCGCCCAGCGCCTGCACGGCGCCGCCGATCACCTGGCCGTGGACCAGCAGCGGATTGATGAGCGTGCCGGCGTCGTCAACGGCCACCAGGCGCTCCACCGTGAGCGCGCCGGTGGCGCTGTCGATCCGGACGCTGGCCGCGTACGCGCCGGAGGAGAACACGTTGGGCGAGCTGAACCGTGCTTCGGCGCACAGTGGAGCGTCGGCGGCCTGAGCGAGCGCGGCCCAGTCCAGCGCCGGCGCCGCCTCGATGCCCACCTCGGCCGAGAGGGCGCGCCCCCGCTCCACCAGCTGGTCGGCGGCGACCGCGACGGCAGAGCCGGCCATGGCCACCGAGCGGCTCCCGAACGTCCCCACCCCCGGGGGCGTGGTGGCGCTGTCGCCGAAGCGCAGCTCGATGGCGTCCACGGGGACCTGGAGACGGTCGGCGGCGATCTGGGCGAAGGTGATGTCGTGGCCCTGCCCGTGGGGGCTGGAGCTCGAGGCGATCACGAAGCGCCCGCCGGGTAGCAGCTCGATCTCCGCGCTCTCAAACGCGCCCCCGGCGCGCTCCACGTACAGCGCGATCCCGGTCCCCCGCACCGCTGTCGCGCTCTCGCTGACCGCCGGCGGCGGCCCGGCGGCGGCGAGCTTCACCGCCAGGTCCAGGCAGCGCTCGAAGTCGCCCGAGTCGTACTCCAGGCCGGTGGGCGTGGTGTGGGGGAAGCGGCGGATGAGGTTGCGCCGGCGCAGCGCCACCCGGTCGAGGCCGGTCTGGCGCGCCGCGTCGTCGACCAGCGCCTCGAGCATGTAGGCCGCGTCGGGCCTGCCGGCCCCGCGATAGGGGCCGATCGGCACCTTGTGGGTGCGCATGCCGACGACCGTGACGTCAGCGACACCGATGTCGTAGCAGCCGGTGATGAGCGTGGCCGCGGTGTGCGGCGGGATCGGCGTGGTCGTCAGCAGGTAGCCGCCCAGGTCTGACCACAGGTGCGCCCGCAGGGCCAGCATCCGTCCGTCGGCGTCCAGCGCCAGCTCGAGGTCGCCCTCGATCCCCCGGCCCTGGGAGGCGGCCACGAGGTTCTCCAGCCGGTCCTCGGCCCACTTGACCGGGATGCCCAGGCGCAGCGCGGCGGCGGCCACCGCCGCCACCTCAGGGGCGACCACGCCCTTGCTCCCGAAGGCACCACCGACATCGGGGACGATCACCCTCATGGCGCTCTGCGGCCGCTGGAGGATGTGGGACAGGTGCTCGAGCGGGCGGTGCGTGTCCTGCGCCGAGCACCACACCGTCAGGAGCTCCGCCACGGGGTCATGAGACGCGATACACCCGCGAGCCTCCATCGGGGCCGCCGCCAGTCGCGGCAGGGCGTAGCTGCCGCGCACGACATGGGCGGCGGCGGCGAAGGCGGCCTCGACGTCACCGGCTCGGCGGCGCCAGCGCATGAGTCTCAGGTCCGAAGCGCGCGGCGAGGTGATGACCGGGCGAGGGCCGTAGTCCACCTCCACGAGCTCGGCGGCGTCCTCGGCCAGCGCGCGCGACCGCGCGATCACCAAGGCCACGGGCTGGCCGACGTAGCGGACCTCGCCCGTCGCCAGCACCGGGTGGGCCTCTGCCTCGAGCACCTCGGCGCCCGCCGGCTCCATGACCGGAAAGGGCCGGACCGCGTCACCCAGGTCGGCGGCGGTGAGAACCGCGACAAGCCCGTCGGCGGAGGACGGCACGGAGATCGACTCGATGACCGCGTGGGCGTACGGGCTGCGGACGAACGCGGCGTGCGCCGTCCCGGGCCGCTCGATGTCATCGAGATAGCGCGTCTCCCCGCGCAGCATCCGGGCGTCCTCGCGCCGGCGCAGTGACGCCCCGATCATCGCCGGGCGGGGGCGACGGCTGGCATCCAGCGTCCTGGATCACACATGCGGCGGCGTCGCGGCGCCGGACAGGCGGGCGTGCATCCAGTCGGCCACCAGCGGCCGGTACTTGTAGGGGATGTTGTTGCACACGTGGGTGCCGTCCTCGTAGAGCACCCACTCGGCTCCGGGGACGGCGTCGGCGATCCGCTTGGTCTGCTCCCACGCGATCACCCGATCGCGCTTACCCGTCACCACCAGGCAGGGCACCGACACCCGCTCGGCGACGCCGTCCAGGTTGAGCTCGCCCGCGCGGGCGCGGGCCTGCGCCTCCGAGGCAGAGCCGGTGTGGTGCACGACGGTCTCCCGGGTCAGCGACGGCATCGCCTCCCATCCGGCGGCGAAGTCATAGGGCCCACTCACGCCGGCCAGCGCCGCGATCCGTGGCTCAAACGCGGCTGCGCGCACCACGTAGTGCCCGCCGAGGCTGACCCCCACCGCCCCGATCCGGTCGCCGTCGAGCTCGGGGCGCGCCGCCACCGCGTCAAGGATCGCTCTGACCGCGAGCTCGTAATCGGGGCGGATGTCCATCCGCAGGCCGGTCTCGCCCTGGCCCGGTCCGTCGAGCGAGAGCGTGGCCATCCCGCGGGCCAGGAACACCGACTCCCAGTTGAGGAACTCCTCCTTGGTCGAGTCCAGACCCGGGATGAGCACCACCAGCGGGACCGGCCCGGACCCGGGCGCGCCGGCCGGCCGGCGCAGGTTGGCGACCACGGCGCCGCCGTCCATGGCCGCCTCCACGCGCTCGGCGGTGGGGTCCAGGCGGGCGTGCGCCTCATACAGGCACCGCACCGCGGCGCGCGTGTTGCGGTGGTTGCGCTCGGGGTCGAGCACCCACACGAACTTGGAGAAGTGGTAGGTGACGGCGGCCCGGGCGTAGGCCTCGCCGGCGCTGCGCTCCTGACCCCCCGCGGCGGCAGCCTCGGCGAGCGCGACATGGACCTCGGCGGTCTCGGTCCAGCGGTCCAGCCAGTCCTCCCAGCGGTCGATGACCGCCGTCGTGCGGGCGAAGTCGTTGTAGTCGATGCCGTTGGCGATGAAGCGCCCCGCCCAGTTGCGGATCGCCGCCTGCACGCGCTCGTCGGCCACGCTCGTCGCCTCCCGCGACCTAGGGCCGGGGCGGGGCCGTCGACGCCCGGACCACGAGCTCGGGCTCGAGCAGGATCTGGCGCGGCGGGCTGTCGCCGTCGGAGAGCTGAGCCAGCAACAGGTCCGCTGCCGTGCTGCCGATCTCACGCTGGGGCACGCGCACGGACGTCAGAGGCGGCTGGAGGCGATCGATGAACGGCATGTCGTTGAAGCCGACGATCGAGACGTCGCCGGGACAGGTAAGCCCCAGGCGCCCAAGCGTGTCATAGCAGCCCATCGCCAGGCGGTCGTTGGCGGCCACGATCGCCGTCACCCGCGGCTCGTGCTCCAGAACCTCGGCGCAGGCGCGGGCTCCCTCGGCCTCGGTGAAGGCGACGGCGTAGCTCACGTGGCCGGGGTCCACCCTCAGGCCCGCCGCCTGGATCGCCTCGGTGAAGCCCAGGTGGCGCAGGTGGCCGGTGGAGACGTTCTGCGGACCGGCGACGTTGCCGATCAGGCGGTGGCCGAGCCCCGCCACGTGCTCGACGGCGAGGGCGATACCCCGGCGATCGTCGACGGTCACCGCCGCGGCCGACCCGTCCTCCAGGCTGCGGTTGACGAGCACCAGCGGGGTGCCGCGAGCGGCCGCCTCGGCCAGCAGCGTCACATCGAGGCGTGCGGTGGCAGCGATGAGGCCGTCGACCTGTCGCGCCAGCATGGCCTCGATGTGGCTGCGCTCGCGCTCGGGGTCGTTGTCGGTGTTGACGATCAGCGGCGTGTAGCCCGCCTCGTCGAGACGGTCCTCGATGCCGCGCACGATCGGCGGGAACAGCGGGTTGGTGAGGTCCGGGATGACCACGCCGACGGTGAAGGAGCGGTTGGTCTTCAGGCCGCGGGCGATCGGATTGGGGCGGTAGCCGAGCTCGCCGGCCACGCGGAGTACCCGCTCGGCCGTCTCCTCGTTGACCAGGGCCCGCGTCTGCTCGTTGAGCGCGCGGGAGACCGTGCCGGGGTGGACCTCCGCCAGGCGAGCGACATCGCGAATCGTCACCGTGGCACGCACAGGCCGATTATGTCCGGGTCCATGGCTCACCCGCCCGTGTCACCCCCCGGCCGGCTCAGACCGCCGCGGGCCGGCGCCCGCGCCCGTGTTCGACCACCGCATCGAGATCCTCCCCCAGATCGGCCAACATCACGATGGCGGCGTTGCGCCCCGGCCCTCCGGTGACCGAACCCCCCGGGTGGGTGGTGCCGCCCGTCTGGTACAGACCCGGAATCGGCATCCGGTGCTGCGCCCAGCCCGGAGCCGGCCGTTGCGGGCCGCTGTTGGCCAGCGAGCGGTCGCCGCCGTGGAAGGTGCCATGCCACATGTGCGGGTTCGCGCGCTCCAGGTCGACCGGGGACACGATGAGCTCGGCCAGGATCACGTCATCCACCATGTTCGGCGCGGCGCGGCGGAGATGGCCGAGCTGGACCGCCGCGACCTCCTCCCGGAGCTGCCGCCAGGAGTCGGCCGCGCCCGTGCCCGCGCCCGCGCCGACAGCGCCGGCAGGCTCATACGGCTGCATGCCGAGAATCTTGACGGTGTGATGGCCATCGGGGGCCCGCGTCGGATCGGCCACCGTCGGCGCCGGGAACAACAGCCAGGCGCCGTCGCGCACCAGCCGGCCCTCCCGCACGTCGCGGCCCATCCGGCGGATGTCGGCTCCCCACCCCGCCACCCCGGCCGAGACGACCTCGATCTCGCCCCCCTCACGTGTCGCGTAGCGTGGCGCCTCGGTCGTCGCGTATTGGGCGGCGAATGCCGAGATGCCCTCGTCGTAGGCGTCGATCGCGTCGGCGAAGTCCTCGCCCCAGTCTGCCCGCGAAGCCATCCGCACGAGATCCTTGACGTGGATCGTCGACAGCACCGCCCGGCCCGCGAAGTGCCGGGTCCCGTCCTCGGTCACCGCGCCAACGCAGCGGCCGTCGGACACGATCAGGTCGACGACGCGCTGGTCGCAGATGATCTCGCCGCCACCCTGCTCGATCACCTCCACCAGCGCTCGCACCAACTGGCCCGAGCCGCCGCGCGGGATTGTCCAGCTGCGGCGCTGGCGCCCGAACACGATGGAGTAGGCCAACGGGCCGGAACCTGCCGAGTCGACCGGCTGCCCCGTCTGGAATGCCATCCAGAGCATGAACGACTGCACGTGCGGGCTCTCGAACTCCCGCCGCACGACGTCCCACGCGCTCATCGCGGCGCGCCGGCGCCAGCGTGCGCCGCCGGGGCGGCCGTCGAGCATCTCATCCAGGCTCGGGCCCAGGCCGATCGGCGTGAAGCGCTGTCGGTGAAACACGTCCTTGACGGCGTCGTACTCGGACAGGAGACGGCGGTAGGCCGCGGCGTCGGCCCGGGAGTAGTAGGCGATCTGCTCGCAGGTGCGCTCCAGGTCGAGCCACATGGTGAGCGAGTCGCCGTCGGGGAAGACGACGTGGGCGACCGGGTCAGGCTCGATGTAGGTCAGCCCGTGATCGGCGATCAAGCCGAGCTCGTCGGCGCTGAGGACCGGGTTGGTCTGGATCAGCGTGTGCCCGGTCGAGCACGAATCGAGCCTGAAGCCCGGCAGCAGGAGCTCCTCGGAGGCGACACCGCCGCCAGGCGTCGAGCGCGCGTCGAGCACCCGGCAGCGGTACCCGGCGAGCGTGAGGTACGCGGCGGTGATCAGGCTGTTGTGACCCGCGCCGGCAACGACGACGTCCGCAACGGCGGCCGTGTCGTCGGACCCGCTCACGTCGCGGAGCCTGCCTGCGTTACGGCGCCGCCGAGGTACAGGGCGCCGATCTCGGGGTGCTCGAGCACGTCCTGGCCCGAGCCGGTCAGCCGCACGGTCCCGTTCTCCAGGACGACGCCGCGCGAGCTCAGCCGCAGCCCGGCACGTGCGTTCTGCTCGACGAGCAGGATCGTCTTGCCGCGCCGGTTCATCTCCTGCACCATTCCAAAGACCATCTCGCGCGTCTGGGGATCGAGGCCCATCGAGGGCTCGTCGAGCATGATCAGCTCAGGGTCGAGCATGAGGCATCGGGCGAACTCCACGAGGCGCTGCTGCCCGCCCGACAGGCTTCCGGCCTTCTCGCCGGCGCGCTCTGAGACGATCGGGTACAGCTCCTCCACGGCACGCAGCCGCTGCGCCACGAGCGCGTCGTCGTTGACGGTGAACGCCCCCATCTCGACGTTCTCGCGCACGGTCATCTCCGCGAACAGGCTGTGCGCCTGCGGGATCTGCGCGAGCCCGCGGCCGAGGATCTGCTTGGGCGTCATGCCCGAGATCGTCTCGCCGTCGAGCTCGATGGCACCCGCGCGCGGGCGCAGCAGCCCGCTGATGGCGGCCAGGAGCGTCGACTTGCCGGCGCCGTTGGGGCCGACCACGCAGGTGATGCTGCCGCGGGGCACGTCGAGGGAGACCTCCTTGAGGATGTCGCCACCGCCGTAGCCAGCGGTCACCCCCCGGATCCGCAACAGCAGGGGCGGTCCGTCCACGGGCTCGGGTGCCGTTGTGCGGGTCGGCCGGGGCGCGGGCGACACATGCACACGGGAGCGACCGGCGGACTCGGCAACGAGCTGCTGCTGGGTCGAGGCGTCGTCCTCGCCGCCAAGGTAGGCATCGAGGACGGCCGGGTTGCTGCGCACCTCCGACGGCGTGCCCGACACGAGCGCCGTCCCCTGGCTGAGCACCGTCACCCGCGAGCACAGGCTCATGACGAACTCCATGTTGTGCTCGACCACGACGATCGTCTTGCCGTCGCGGTTGAGCTGCGCGATGCGATCGGCGAGGTGACCGATGAGCGTCGGGTTCACGCCGCCGGCAGGCTCGTCGAGCAGGAGGACGGCGGGGTCGGCGACGAGCAGCGAGGCCAGCTCCAAGAGCTTGCGCTGCCCGTAGGACAGGTTGCCCGCGGGCTCATGGGCCAGCCGCGCGATGCCGACGAAGTCCAGCAGCTCCATGGCGCGCCGCTTCTCGCCCGCCGAGCCCGCGCGGCGCAGGACCGCCCGGAGCCATCCCTCGTCGCGCTGGGTGGCGACCAGGAGGTTCTCCAGGACGGTGAGACGCGTGAACAGCCGGGTGAGCTGGAAGGTGCGCCCGATGCCGAGGTTGAACACGCGGTCGGGCGGCGCGTTGGTGATCTCGTTGCCGCGGTAGTGGACCGCCCCCTGCTGGATGCGCTCGTAGCCGGTGATCACGTTGAACAGGGTCGTCTTGCCCGACCCGTTGGGCCCGATGAGCCCGTTGATCTGGCCCTCGTGGACCTCCAGCTCACAGTGCGAGAGCGCGGCGACCCCGCCGTAGTTCTTGCACACGCCCTTGATCTCGAGGAGGTGCGTCATCGCGCCGCTCCCGCAACCCCGCCGGCGACCGGGCCCTCGCGCTCACCGGGAACCGACCCGCGCCCACCCTCCGTTCGCGCTCGCCGGCGCTCGAGCCGCTCGGCGATCCCCGGCACCACCCCGCGGGGCAGGATGAGGATGACGGCGAGGAAGAGGACCCCGTAGGCGATCAGGTAGGTGGCGCTGGAGGAGAACGTCTGGGTCAGGTACTGCTGCAGGGACTCGAGCACCGCGGCACCGAGCAGCGGGCCGGTGATCGTGCCCAGCCCGCCGAGGAAGGCCATCAGCGCGATCGACAGATCGAACAGCGGGTCAAACGCGAACTGGGGAAAGATCTGGCCGACGAAATAGAAGTACAGGCCGCCGACCATGCCGATCGGCACCCCTGAGATGACGAAGGCGATGAGCTTGATCCGGCGCGTCTTGACACCCAGGCCGAGCGCCCGGTCCTCGTCGTCGCGAATGGCCAGAAGCTGGAGGCCGAGGCGTGAGCGGCGGATGCCCCACGAGACGAGCACAGTCGCGATCAGGATCACGAGCGCGACGTAATAGAAGGGCTGGTTGAAGTTGGCGGCCGAGAACGGGGCGAGCGGCAGCAGGATCCCGGAGGTCCCCCCGGTGAAGCCGAGGTTGGTGGCGGCGAGCTGGAAGATGAAGAAGATGGCGATCGTCACCACGACGAAGGTGTGCCGGCGCGTGCGCAGGGCGACCAATCCGACCGGAATCGCGATCAGCCCGGCCACGAGCCCCCCGAACGGGAGCAGGGCGAACACCGGCCACCCGCCCGCCACGTGCCAGTCGCGCGCCGCCAGCGCCACGGCGTAGCCGCCGGTGCCGAAGAAGACCGCGTGGCCGAGGGCGAGGTAGCCGGAGTACCCGCTGAAGACGTTCCACGCCGTCGCGGACACCATGAACACGAGCGTGAAGACGGCGATGGAAGTGGCCGTCGGGTCGGTGACGGCGACCGGGAACACAGCGACGAGGGCCATCACCACGGCGAGGCCGGCCAGAGCGGGAGCGCGGTGCCTCACTGAGCGCGCGCCGCCGTCCGCCCGAACAGGCCCTGGGGCCGGATGGAGAGCACCACCACGAGGGCGGCGAAGTACACCAGTGGTGCCCACGTGGGAGACCACACCACCGCGACGACGTCGTTGATGACCAGCAGGAACACCGCGGCGCCCATGGCCCCCCCGATGCTGCCCATCCCGCCCAGGATCACGATGGCCAGGAGGCGCGAGATGAGGTCGTAGCCGGTGTTCGGGTTGAACGAGTTCGTGGCTCCGAAGACCATCCCCCCCACCGCGGTCACGGCGACGCCGATCCCCACCGAGATCGTGCGCACCCGGTTGACGTCGATCCCGATCAGGTCCGCCGCGGTGCGGTTTTGCAGCGACGCCCGCACGGCCCGGCCGAACTTGGTGCGATACAGGCCGTAGTACAGGACCGCCAGCAGGGCCACGGCCAGGCCGAACCCGATGAGGTAGATGTCGGGCAGGTAGAAGCCCAGCATGTGCACCGAGCTGTTGACATAGGACGCCTGGAGCTGGCGGAAGTCGACGCCGAAGATGGCGGTCAACACACCCTCGATGACGATCGCCACCGCGTAGGTGACCAGGATCGACATCTGGGTGCGGTCCTGGTCACGCAGGCGGCGCATGAAGCAGAACTCGATCGCCACGCCCAGCGCGAACATGACCGGAACGGTGATGAGCAGCCCCGGCAACAGGCCGATCCCCACATGGACCGACAGTTCGTAGCTGAGGTACGCCCCCAGGATCACCATCACGCCCTGCGCGATGTTGATGAGGTCCATGACGCCGAAGATGAGCGTCAGACCGGCGGCCATCAGGGCGTAGACGCCGCCGGTCAGGATCCCATCGACAATGGCTTGGAGCAGCTCGGTGAAGGACACGGTCAGTGTCCGTGTATCGCGGTGCGCTGTGTCACTACTTCCAGGCGGGCTTGGGGTAGATGGGAGGAGTCGAGCCGGCGGTTGCCGTCGGCAGCGACTGCACCAGGTTGGCGTTCTGCCACTGGAAGGTGAGCGTCTTCTGCGCGATGTTCTCGCCCAGGGAGTCGAACTTGACCGGTCCCTGGACGCTGTTGAGCGCCGCTGCACTCTTGAGGTAGCTGATGATCTTCTGCTGGTCAAAGCCGTGGGTGGCCTGCACCGCCTGGGCCAAGACCTGGCCCACCGCGTAAGCCTCGGCCACGTCCGCGTTGACCCCGGACGCGTCGCCGCCGTATTGGGCGATGTACTCCTTGACCATCTGCTGGCTGTCGGCCTTCTTGAAGCCGCCGTACCAGCCGTTGGGTACGAAGATCCCGTCCTCGTTGCCGGTGCCCACGGCCTTGATGAACTGGGCGCCCTGGTCGGGCCCGGCGGTCGCGATGAACGCCTTGGGCTGGTAGTGCTGCTGGATGAAGACGTGGGTGAACGCCGACACGGTCGGAACGTCGACCGCCCCCAGGAGCACGACGTCCGGCTTGGCCGAGGCCACCTGTCCGGCGATCGCCGTGTAGTCGGTGACCTCCTCGGGGAAGACCTTGTTGAGGATCGTCTTGACCCCGGCCGCCTCGAGGATCTTCTGCGCCACCGGGAGCTGCGGCTGGGTGAAGGGATCGTTGACGGTCACGTACGCCGCCGTCTTGGGCCGCTTGGCCGCAGGCAGCGACGCCACCCACTGCGCGAAGGTGACCAGGTTGTTCTTGACCGGGACGGAGACGTCGAACACGTTGTGCAGGCCGGCGCCGAACACGGAGGGGGCTCCCCCGGCGCCCTCGACGAAGGCGTAGCCGTACCGGGCGGCGATGCGCGCCGCCGGCACCGTCAGCAACGAGGAGAACGGCCCGAACACGAGCTGGTCCTTGTTGGAGCCGATCAGCTTCTGGTAGTTGGAGACGACCTGCGCCGGGCTGGAGGAGTCAGACAGGACGTCGAGCTTGATCGGGTGGCCGAGCAGGCCACCGGCCTTGTTCTGATCGGCGACCCAGAGCTTGTATCCCTTCTCGAACGCCTGGCCGTCGGCGGAGAAATCCCCCGACAGCGACAGCGAGGTCCCGATCGTGATCGGGCTGCCGCTGGCGTGACTGGACGCGCTCGACGAGGTCGACGAGCCCGTCGCACCACCGCCCTGGCTGCTGGTCGAGCTGCTGCTCGAATTCGAGGAGCTGCCACAGGCCGCGACCACCACGACCGCACCGAGCGCGAGCCCGGATGTCAGACACCTACGAAGGATCCTCATTCTCCCTCACCCTCCGCTCTCGTATGCCGTCCCCTTCGGAGACGGACCTACCGGGGCACTGCAATCGTTTGCAAAGTCGAACGTACCGGTCCGGGTCGGGTGGTGTCAATCGGGACCCGGTGAGAAAACCCTTATGAAGAACGGTGGAGGATGAGGAGCGTCGCGGTCGTCGGGGGCAGGCGCACGACGAAGCTTTCCTGCACCGGACGGAGAGTGAAGGTGCGCCCGGCGCCGGAGAGGGTGCCGGTGCCCGTGCTTGCCCCGAAGCTGCGGCCTCCGATGGTCACGCCCGCCGTGGCGTCGGCGCGCGGTGCCCGCAGCCGGATGCCGGTGGCGCGGGTGCTGGCGGTGGCCCCGCCGGGAGGGTGGACCGCGACGGTTACCGCGCGACGGCGCGAGTCGTTGATGAGCGCGACTCGTGTGCGCCCGTCGCGTGCCCGTGTGGACCAGACGCGCAGCGTGGCCGGCGCGCGGTAGGCGACGGGCAGCAGTCGCGCCCCGGGCGGGGCGGCCTGCGCGAACAGGAGCAGGCCGTAGTACATCGGCCTGACCTGGGCGCTCCAGCGTCCGTGGCGCGGCGTGACGGCGAACGGCGCATAGATCGCCTGGTGGAAGGTGTGGATGTTGACGCCCTGCACCCCGACCTGGACCATGTTGAACAGGGTGTCGAGGACCCAGAGCGCGGACGCGAAGGTGTCGCTGACCCCGCGCGCCCCGCCGCATGAGACGCTGTTGAGCTCGTCGACGCGGAACGGGATGCCGCGCGCGTGGGCGGGGGCGATCACGTCGGCGAGGCTCGAGGCCGGACCGGTGGCGGCCGCCGGTGCCAGGAGGTTGGAGATCGTCGGGAACTCCGGTGAGTCGCGGGGGGTGAAGCAACGGTGCAGGGGATAGCGGTGGTAGGTGACCAGTCTGACGCGCGGGTTGGCCGCCAGGTACCGGCCGACGCTCGAGAACCACTGCTGGGCCCCGGTCGCGGGGCCGACGAGGGGCACGGTGCGCGGCAGGGCGTCGGTGACGTGGGCGTAGTCGCGCAGGTAGGCGGTGAAGTCATAGCTCGCCGGCCTGCCGGGGACCGGGACGCCGGCCGGCGTCTGATACCAGCCGAGGGTCCCGTAGACCTCGGGCTCGTTACCCAGCTCCAGACCGGCCACATAGCGCTGGCCGACGCCGCGCAGTAAGGCCGCGGACTCGGCGGCGGCGATCGCGCGGCTGTCTGACTCGAAGTTCACCCCGAGGATGAGGCGCGCGTTGAGCGCCTGCGCGGCGGCACGGGTGGACCGCATCCATCGCGGGTTCAGCGTGTAGCGGATCCCGGGGGGCTTGGCCACCCCCGGCGTCGGCGCCCAGGTCCAGTCGGTCGTGTCACCGCCGAAGCGGATGACCGGTGACTGCCCCGGGGTGAGGTTGCGCACGAGTTGCAGGAACACCCGGTCCGGGTCGGTGGGAGTGCCGAAGTAGCCGGGCGCTGAGCGGTACTCGATCGACAGGCCGACAAAGCCCGGCGGGACCGGCCGGCTATCAGCCACCGCGCCGATCTGCACGCGGATGGCCTGGCGGGGGATGGCCTGGCGGCGGCTCGCCGGTCGAGCCATGGCCGTGGCGCGGTGACGGTCCCCGTCGCTGATCGGGAGGATCCCCGCGACCGTCGCGACCGCCGCGCTGACGGCGATGAAGGCGGCGGGCGGCAGGAGGCGGGCGGCAGGACGGATCGCATGACCGTATCGCCCGGCCCGGGCTCAGGAGAGTATCGGCCCCCCGCCGCCCGATCCGTCCGGCGGCGGCGGCGGT
>JBAQGP010000319.1:0-5684 GCA_049287845.1 Solirubrobacteraceae bacterium
GTACCGACGGGCGCGCCCGCCGGGGCCTCTCGGTGGATCTCGCGGTGTCGACGTGGCGCGAGCAGCGCCGCTACCGGGCGGAAGCGTTCCCGCCGGACGGGCTGCGCGCCGCCAAGCAGGCCACGACGGTGTCGGTGGTGCTGCCCGCCAAGGAGTGCGCCGACACCGTGGCGGCGGTCCTTCAGACCACGGTCGCGCCGGCGCTGCGCGCGGGTCTGGTCGACGAGGTCATCGTGATCGACGCGGCATCGCGCGATGGGACCGCGGCGCGCGCCGCGGCGATGGGCGCGATCGTGGTGCAGCAGGACGAGGTTCTGCCCGAGATCGGGCCCGCACGGGGCAAGGGCGACGCCCTGTGGCGGGCGGTTCATGGCAGCCGCGGCGACGTGGTCTGCTTCCTGGATGCGGACACCGAGGACCCTCACCCCCACCATCTGCTTGGCCTCCTGGGCCCGTTGCTGCACGAAACGGAGGTGGCTCTGGTCAAGGGCGCCTTTGATCGGCCCTTCCGTGCCGCAGGCCAGAGCCTGGCCCATGAGGGCGGGCGCGTGACCGAGGTGATGGCGCGGCCCCTGCTCAACCTGCACTTCCCGCTGCTGGCCGGGTTCAGCCAGCCCCTGGCGGGCGAGTTCGCCGCCCGTCGTGAGCTGCTGACCCGCATCCCGTTCCCGGTGGGGTACGGGGTGGAGGTCGCCGTGCTCATCGACGCGCTGCAGGCCTGCGGGCTATCGGCGCTGGCCGAGTGCCATCTCGGCACCCGGCAGAACCGTCATCAGCCCCTGCGGGCGCTGGGTGAGATGGCCTTTGCGGTGCTGGCGGCGGTGGAGCGCCGACTCGACGGTCCGCGCAGCGCCACCGCCGGCCACTATCTGCGGCCGTGGGAGGACGGAGCCGTGGTCCGCGTGCCCGTGGATGAGCGCCCGCCGCTCGAGTCGCTGACCGCTGCCGCGGCCTGACCGCCGCTACGACGGTTTGCTTTGCGGGTCCGATTGCGGGTCCGGATTGCGGGTACCTGCGGACACCGTGCGGAGCGTGAGATCTCTGGCGGCGGTGGGAATGGGGTGGGCGCTCGGTGGCGCGTTCTACATGGTCCTGATCGACACCGTCGATCTCCCGGAGCTCTACGCGGCCATCGGCGCCATCCTCCTGGCCGGTGCGACGTACGAGGCGGCCCGGCGCCAGGGCCTCGCCGAGGCCCGCGTGTCACCGGGGTGGGTCGCGAGGGGGTGGCGGGTCGTCGCGAGCGTTCCTCGACAGATCCTCTGGGTCTCGTGGGAGGCCTTGGCCCAGCTCGTCGCCCCCCGTCAGGCACGGGGGAGCCTCCGTGCCGTGCCGTTTCACGCCGGCGGGGAGGAGTCGCTGGACGTGGGCCGCCGCGCGTTGGCCGAGGGTCTGGGCTCGCTGGCGCCCAACACCATCGTCATCGGCATCGACGGCGACCACGACCTGCTGCTGGTGCACCAGCTGCACCGCAGCGGCGGGCGCGAGGAGCTCGACGTGCTGGAGCTGGGATGAACCGCTGGGAGATCGCCGCGCTGGTGCTCATCGCCGCACTGCTGCCGTGCCTGGTGGTGGCGGCATTCGCGAGCGCCGCTGACGCGTTGGCGGCGGTCGAAGTGGCCAGTGCCCTTGCCGTCACGGTGCTGATGCTGCTTTCCGAGGGCTTTCACCGCCAGCCGTTCGTCGACCTCGCCGTGGTGCTGGCTCTGGTCTCCACGGTCGGCTCGCTCACCTTCGCGCGGATCATGGAGCGCGATCCGTGAGCGGGGTGCGTCACGCCGCGCCCACCGTCCTGCTCATCGCGGGGGTGGCGCTGGAGCTGATCGCAGTGCTCGGCTTGAGCGTGATGCGCAACGTGCTCGACCGGCTGCACTACGTCGGCCTGGCCGGCTTCGGGGCGCTGCTGGTCGGGATCTCGATTCTCTGCGCGGAGTCGTTCTCGCTGATCGGCGACAAGGCGCTGGTCACCGGGGCCCTCCTGGTCTTCACGGGCCCCGTCCTGGTCCACGTCACCGCCCGCAGCCTGCGTGCGCGAGCACTGGGGGAGTGGAACGCGGGCATCGAGGAGCATCGCGAGGAGGAGGAGCAGAAGTGACGGCCCTGCAGGCAGTCGCGCTGCTGGTCGTGGTGGCGGCGGGGACGGCGATCGTGTTCGTGCCAGACCCGCTGCGCCAGACGCTTGTGCTCTCCGTCTACGGCCTGGCGCTGACGCTGCTCTTCTTCGTTTTCCAGGCCCCCGACGTCGCGCTGTCGCAGTTGGTGGTCGGGGCCGTCGGCATGCCGGTGATCATCCTCGCCGCCCTGCGCAAGATCGCCCAGCACGTCGCCGAGCGCGACGGCGAACACGAAGGGGATGGTGGGGAGTGAGTCGGCGCGGTCGCCTGCTGCTCTTCGGATGCGCCGGCCCAGGGCTGCTGGCGGTGCTGGTGATCGGCCTGCACGGCCTTCCGGCGTTCGGCGACTTCCACGGCGCCTACGGCCTTCTGGTGGATCGGGTGGAGCCCGGCCAGCGTCACGCGACCGATGTCGTCACCGCGCTGAACTTCGACCTCAGAGCGTTCGACACACTGGGCGAGGAGTTCATCCTCTTTGCCTCGGTGTCGGGGGTGGCGCTGCTGCTGCGTCACCTGCGCGACGAGGACGAGTCGCAGTCCAGCCGTAGCCTGGACGACCATCGGTTCGCGGGCGCCAGCGACGCCCTGCGCGTCATGTCGTTGATCCTCGTCCCCCTGCTGGTCTCACTAGGGGTGTATCTGGCGCTGCACGGGGCGCTCACCCCGGGGGGCGGCTTCCAGGCCGGCGTGGTGTTGGCCGCCGGACCGCTGGTGATCCTGCTGGCCGGGCGCTATCTCGCCCTCAAGCGGGTCGCGCCCCAGTGGGCGCTGGACGCGCTGGATGCGGCCGGCGCGACGGCATACGCGCTGATCGGCCTGGGCGGGCTGGTCTTCGCCTCGGTTTACCTCCAGAACTACCTGCCGCTGGGCACCCCGGGGCATCTGCTGTCGGCCGGCATGATGCCGCTCAACAGCATCGCCGTGGGGCTCGAGGTAACGGGCGCGTTCCTGCTCACCTGGACCCAGTTTCTCGACCAGGACCTGCTGGTGGAGCGGGGTGAGCTGTGATGTCCTTCGCGCCGTTTGCCGCCGCAGCCTGGCTGTTCGTGATCGGCCTCTATGGGGTGGTGTCCAGCGAGAACCTGGTCCGGACGGTGCTCAGCCTCACCGTCGTGCAGTCCTCCACCTATCTGGTGCTGCTGGGCGTGGGCTATCGGCACGGCGCCAAGGCGCCGATCGTGGCCGATATCCCGACGTCATCGCGGCTGGTTGATCCCGTCGTCCAGGTGCTCGTGCTCACCGACGTGGTCATCGAGGCCACGGTGCTGGCGCTGCTCCTGGCGCTGGTCGTCCAGGCCCACAAGCGCTTTGGCAGCGTCGACCCCGCCCGCCTGCGCGCCCTGCGCGACTGACGCCGTGGCACACCTGAGCCCGCTGCCGGTCGTCATCCCGTTCCTCGTCGCTCCGCTGCTGGTGACCGTGGGGACGGTCGCCCCGCGCTGGTGTGAGGACACCGCGGCGGTCATCGTCACGGTGAGCGTCGTGACGATCTGCCTGTTGCTCGCCGTGCACGCCGGCACCCGCCCGTTCGCATACTGGATGGGGGGTTGGCGGCCACAGCACGGCGTGGCCATCGGCATCGCGTTTGCGATCGACCCGTTCGGCGCCGGCATCGCCGCCTTCGCCGGCGTGATGCTGCTGGCAGCGCTGACCTATTCGCTGCGCTACTTCGACGCCGTCGGCGGACTATTTCACGCCCTGATGCTGCTGTTCGGAGCGGGCATGGTCGGCTTCTGCCTGACCGGCGACCTGTTCGACCTCGTGGTCTTCTTCGAGCTCATGAGCGCGGTCGCCTACGGGCTGACCGCGTACCGGATCGAGGAGCGGGCACCGATCCAGGGCGCCATCAACTTCGCGATCACCAACAGCATCGGCGGCTACGCGATGTTCGTCGCGGTGGCGATGCTCTATGCGCGCACCGGCCAGCTCAACATGGCGCAGATCGGCACCGCGCTGGACGGCCACCACGCCGACCCGCTGGTGATTGTGGCCATGCTCCTGCTGCTGCTGGGGTTCCTGACCAAGGCGGCGGCGGTGCCGCTTCACTTCTGGCTTGCCGACGCGCACGCGGTGGCCCCGGTCCCGGTCTGCGTCCTGTTCTCCGGGATCATGGTCGAGTTGGGGGTCTACGCGGTCGCGCGGATCTACTGGGTCATTTTCGCCGGGCCGGTGGCACCCCACGCGGGTGCCCTGCGCGCGATCCTGGTGGCCCTGGGGGTGACCACAGCGCTGCTGGGCGCGGTGATGTGCGTGCTGCAACGTCACGTCAAGCGCCTGCTGGCCTTCTCGACGATCGCGCACGTCGGCATGTTCGTGTGCGGGGTCGGCCTGCTTGGCGCCAAGGCGCTCGCCGGCGTGGCCGTGTTCATCGTCGGGCACGGGCTGACCAAGGCCGCACTGTTCATGATCTGCGGGATCCTGCTGCATCGGTTCCGAACGGTCGACGAGTACGACCTGCACGGCCGTGGACGCGAGGTGCGCGTGGCGGGGGCGCTGTTCGTGATCGGGGGGATTCTGCTCGCCGCGCCGCCGCCGTTCACGGAATTCCAGGGCAAGTCGCTGATCGAGAGTGCCTCCTCTGAGGCCGGTTACGGGTGGCTGCTCGGGATCTTCGCCGTCGTCTCGGCGCTCACCGGCGGCGCCGTGCTGCGGGTCGCGGGTCGCGTCTTCTACGGCTGGGGCCCGCGGGAGGGATCGGACCCTCACCAGGCGCGCGCCGCCCACGAGCGCGTCGATGACACGCGTGAGGATCGCGATCACACACCGCCGCTGATGCTCATCGTCCCCGGCCTCCTGCTGTCGGCCAGCGTCGTCGGCGGCCTGGTTCCGGGAGCGATCCCCTGGGCGGCGAGATCGGCGGCCCGGTTCGTCGACCATCCCGCCTACGCGCAATGGGTGCTGCGCGGTCACAGCGTGCGCTGGCCGGCGACCCCGGCAGTCGGGGTGGAGACGCTCGACGTGCTCATCGCGGTGCTCACGCTCGTGGCGGCGTTCGCGGTTGCCGGCGCGGGACTGTTCGGCCGGCCGCTGCTCACCCGACTGCCCGGTCGGCTGCGGACCGGCGGCCGGCGGGCCGTGCTCGGTCTGCGCGGACTGCATTCCGGGCACATCGGCGACTACATCGCCTGGTGGACGACCGGCGCGGGCCTGCTGGGCGGAGCGTGTCTGCTCGCGTTGCGCTGACCCCGGTGCGTCCCAGTCCTGAGGGGTCATGTCCGGCGTCGAACGCCGGCGTCGATCCCGTGTTTGGGAGACGCGGTGCGGGGCAGACACACGTGCGATGCCAACCCGGGCGCAGGTGCTTGAGCTGCTGGATGCGGGCCATTCCTATGAGACCGCGGGCCGGGCATTGCACGTCCCGCCGGGGCAGGCGTTCATGATCGCCACCGGGCTGCCCGCCGATGGCAGCGACGCGCCTCATCCCGACGAGCTGCGCGCCAAGCCCGTGCTGCCTGGCAGCTCTCAGCAGCTCGTCAACCCGCCGGCGCTGCAGCCGACCCGAGACGAGCAGGTCGTCGCCTGGGTCAGGGCGCGCGCCGGCCGCGAGCTGGAGCGCGGAGCGTGACCGCG
>JBAQGP010000320.1:0-6473 GCA_049287845.1 Solirubrobacteraceae bacterium
GCCGCTCCAGCGCATCGGGCGCCACTGACAGCTCCGACTCCCACGTCGGGCTCACGGCGTGATAGCACAGGACGAGCGCCGGGTTCACGTCTGAGTCGTCAGCCGGGAGTCCGGCTCGGTGGCGGCCTCGCTCACGAGCTGCTCGTAGAGGTGGGCAAAGCGATGGGCGACGGTGTCGATCGTGAACTCGTGCATGCGCTCGCCGGCGGCGGCCGCCAGCCTCCGCCCGCGCTCGGGGTCGGCCAGGAGTGCGCCGATCGCCCCCGCCAGCGCGCCAGGGTCACGCGGCGGGACCAGCAGGCCGGTGCGGTCGTGCTCGATCATCTCGGGCAGGCCGCCGACGTTCGTCGCGACCACGGGCGTCCCGGTGGCCATGCACTCCAGCACGAACAACGGCATCCCCTCCCAGTCCGAGGACAGGGCGCCGATGTCGACGGTCTCCAGAATCGCCGTGACGTCGCGGCGCGCGCCGAGGAAGTGGACATGCCCGGTGAGGCCCATGCTGGCGACCTGAGCTTCGAGGGCCTCGCGCCGAGGGCCGTCGCCGGCGATGACCAGGTGGGCGTCGCGGGAGCTCTGCACCACCTCGGCCTGGGCGCTGATCATGACCTCGAGCGCCTTCTCGACGCGCAGCGTCGCGGCCACGCCGATGACGCGCGCGCTGGGGGAGAGGCCGAGCTCGGCACGGATGTCGCTGGGATCGGTCACACGATGCGGGATGTAGGCGGTGGGGAGGACGAGGACCTTCTCGGCGGGGATGCCCTCGAGTTCGATCATGCGGGTGCGATTGGACTCAGATACCGCGACAAAGCGCGTGGCGTAGCGGGCGATCACATGGCGATCGATCATGCGACGCATCAGTTCGCCGGTGTAGGACCAGTTGTGCTCGTGGGCGATGATCACCGGGACGCCACACAGCTTGCCCAGCACCGTCCCCCAGACATTTGACCCGAACATGTGGGCGTGGACGACGTCGAAGCGGCCCGCCTTCAGCAGCAAGGCCAGACCTGCGAGACGGTGGACATCAAGCTTGCCCGTGCGTCGCAGGCTGATGTGGCTCACGCCGGCGTCGGCAAGCAACTCCGACGCCTCCGGCGTGGCGAAGCGGGTGGAGCAGACCCAGGGCTCAAAACGCTCGCGGGGAAGGTGGCTCACCAGGCCGAGCGCGAAGCGCTCCGCGCCGCCCTGATCGGTCGGCGAGTCCAGCACGGAGAGGACGCGCAGGCGCCGAGGAGACCCGGTCATCAGCAGGTCAGTATGCGGGTTGAGCGCGGTAGGGGGCGTCCCGCGCGGGCGTGCCGGCGGCCTCTTCCGGCGTCCCTCGGTAGCTGAGCGCGAGAATCGCCGGTGAGAGGGCGAAGGTCAGCCACAACTGCTTGGAGAACTCGCCTGACAAGAAGAAATCGGCGGACATGAAGGCCACCAGCGCCAGTACCTGACAGCGCGCCACCAGCTCCATCGCCACATCGCCCTGGGATTCGAACCGGCGTGCCGCGCGGGCCGCAGCGAGCGTCGCGAACCCGGCCACGCCGAGGAAGGCGAGCAGGCCCGGGACACCGAGGTCGGCGAGCAATTCGAGGTAGACGTTGTGGGCCACGTGGGGCACGTCGATGATGAGGAACGCGCTGGTGAGCGTCCCGATGCCCTGCACGTAGTGCACGGACGCCTCCTGGAAGTTGCCCGAGCCCACGCCGGTGAGCGGATGGGCCTGGACCATGCGCCAGCCGACTCGCCAGATGTCCGAGCGGCCGCTGGTGTTGGCCATGGTCACGCGCTGGCGTGCGGCCAGCGGGGCGATGGCGAAGTAGTAGGTGACGGTCCCCAGGATGGTGACGGTGAGCAGCAGGGCGGCCCGGCCGCGCCACCGGCCGCCGAAGGCGACCGCCGCCACCATCACGCACCCGAGGGCGATGAGCCCCCCGCGTGAGAGCGTGGTGAACACGCCGATGAGGCAGAACACGCCGCCCGCCCAAGCGATGTAGCGAAGGCCGGGGCGCCGCACCGCACTACCCAGCGCGATGGCCATGGGGATCGCTGCCACCAGCACCGCCGCCTGCTCGTTGGCGTCCCCGACGCCGCCGGCGAGCCGGCCGTCGACCGAGCCCGTGGCCGACGGGGAGATGAAGCCGTAGGCGGTCGAGATGATCGCCCCCGCAAGGAACGCCGCCAGCACCCAGTAGAGGTGTTCACGGCGGCGCACCGCCACCATGACGATCGGCAACAGGAGCATGTCGAGCACATAGGTCATCGTCGAGGTCAGGGCCGCGCCCGAGCTCTCGGCCCAGGTGGCGCTGACCGCGGACCACAGGGCCAGCGCGACGACACAGAACATGAGGTTGGAGGGGATCCTGGCCACCGCGCCGCGGGTGCGGGCGGTTCCGACGAGCCGCTGGGCGTACCAGGATCCGAACAACAGCAGTCCGGCCACCTTGATGAAGCTCGCCGAGCCGCTCGACGAGCTGTTCAGGACGTCGAGGAACGACAGAATCGTGAACAGGACGAGGCCGGCGGTGACGTCGGAGATCGTCACCAGGCTGAAGGCGACGCCGACCGCCAGGGCGACGCCTATCGAGGGCTTGATCCCGGCGGCGAGCCCCACGGCCGCCGACATGGCGAGCACCAGGGTCGCCCAGCCTGCGTACTCGCTGCGCGCGCGGGCGAAGGCCGACGCAGGCGCGTGCGCTCGCATGCGAGGCGCGACGGCCACGTCAGTCGCGCTGGTCGGCGGCGGCTTCGAGATTGACGGGAGGAGAGCCCGGACGAAGGTCGTCGGGGCGCCTGCCCTCAACGGCCGAGTAGTACAGCGAGCCACGGATCGGCGACTCGCCGATGACCACGAAGCCCAGCGGAGGCGTGCCGTAGTTCATCAGCATGTCGTAGAGCTCGGCGATCTTCGCCAGCTTGCTGACCCCGAGGCGGCTGACGATGAGCACGTCGTCGACGTACTTTGCGAGGGGCAGGGCATCGACGACGGCGGTGATCGGCGGGGAGTCGATCACAACGAAGTCGGCGAGCTCCTTGGCGTGCTCGACGAGCCGCTGGGAGAAGTCGAAGGAGAGTCGTTCGGCGATGTGGTCGCTCGGACGCTTGACCACCACCACCTGAAGCTCCGCGCCGTCGAGCACCAACGGCGTGAGCGCCTCCTCGAGCTCCACGGTGCCCTGAGCGAGATGCTCGGTGCCGTACCGGACGTTGAGCTGCAGCGCGGTGCCGATGGCGGGCCGGCGCAGGTCGGCCTCGATGAGGATCACGCTCGCGCCGCCCTGGGCCAGCGCGGTGGCGAGGCCGATCGCGGTGGTGGTCTTGCCCTCGCCGGGCGCTGAGCCGGTGAGGAGGACCGCTTGGGGCTTGTTGCCCGCCCGTGCCGCCAGGAACGTGCGCAGCGAGCGATAGCCCTCGTGGCCGGCGAACGACAGATCGGCGGGCAGGAGCGGGCCCGCCGCGCGGTGATGGGGACGCTCGCGCGGGATCCCGGTGAGAATGAGCGCGTTGAAGAGCTGACGCAGTTGGTCCTCGCGGCGCAGCCGCGGGTCCAGGGCGTCCAGGAGGAAGGCGCCGCCGACGCCCAGCACCAGCCCGGCGATGAGCCCGGCGACGAGTGCCAGCTTGCTCTTGGGGGTGTAGGGGGCGACGGGCAGGCCCGCCCGGGCGGAGATGGTGATCGTCGGATCGGGGCTTGCCTGGAGCTGTTGGAGCTGGGCGAGCTGGGCCGTCAGCGCGCTGTTGGCGATGCGCTCGGCGGGGCTCTCGGCTTGGATCTGCGCCTGGAGGCCGGGGATGGCCGTGGCCAGCGCGGCGTGCAGGTTGGCGGTGCGGGTGGCGACCACCTGATCGGCGAACGCGTTGGCCAACCGCTGCGCGCCGGTGGCGGAGGCTGAGGTGGCCTGCAGCGCGAGCAGGTTGCTCTGGCCGAGGGGAGTCGCGGTCACCTTGGACATAAGGTCTCCGGCGGAGATGTGCAGGTGCAGGGCCTTGACGACCGCCTGGGCCACCTGGGGGTTGGTGATCAGCCCGGCCGCGGTCAGCGTGTCCCGGGTCGGGTCGCTCGTGCCGTGCAGCACGGGGAGTGTGGACAGGGCGGCGTTGGCCGAGTCCGCGGGAGAGACGAGCATCTGCGCCTCGGCGCTGTAGCGCTTGGTCGCGATGCGCGTGTAGATGGCGGCCACGACGACAGCGAGGATCGCGCAGGCGAGGATGAGCTTGATGTGCTCGCGCAGCGTCCGGTAGTAGCGCAGGACGCCAGGTTCGTTCTCGGAACGACTTCGGGACAGCATGGGGCTAGAGGACATCGGGGAAGCTTTCTGATCAGACCGGACGAATCCTGTGCGGATTCGTCAGCCTCGAAATCGAAGCACTTCGGCAATCGTCATGAAGATGATGCGCAGATCGAGCCAGATCGACCAGTTCTGGATGTAGTAATTGTCCCACTCGACTCGGTCGGCGATCGAGGTCTGGCCACGGTATCCGTGGACCTGAGCCCAACCGGTGATGCCCGATTTTACGCGGTGACGATCCTCGTAGCGCGCGACGTCGCGAGCGAAGCGCACGACGTACTCCGGACGCTCTGGCCGGGGACCGACGAGGCTCATGTCGCCCCGCAGGACGTTGTAGAGCTGGGGGACCTCATCGAGCGAGAGATCGCGCAGGACGCGGCCGACCCGCGTGCGGCGGTCCAGGCCCTCGACCCCGCCCGGCGCCAAGCCGTCGCTGAGCTCGAAGCCTGACTGCGGAGACGCGGGCGTCATCGTCCGGAACTTCAGGACGTCGAAGGTGCGCCCGTCGCGTCCGACGCGCTGCTGGTGAAAGAGGACGGGCCCCGGGGAAGTCAGCTTGACCGCGACGGCAATCGCCGCGAGCACCGGCGAGAGGATGATGAGCCCGAAGAGCGCGGCGCTCCGATCGAGCGCGTGCTTGACGGCGAACTGCCAGCCCTTGGGATCGACCGTGTGCAGCGTCAGGAGCGGCAGACCGCCCACGTGGTCCAGGGTGGCCCGCTCGTTGATGGACTCATAGAGCCGGGGCACCAACGAGACGTTGACGCCGAGCGCCTGGCACTGTCGGACCTTCTCGACCAGCACGTGGTCGGGCTCGTTGGAGAACGAGAGGATCACATGGCGAGCGCCCGTGAAGCCGATCGCCTCCTCCAGGTCGTCGGGCGTGCCCACCACCGGAATGCTGCGGCTGTCGCGCGGATGGGAGTGGGGGAGCGGATCGGCATCGAGATAGCCGACGGGCCGCAGCCCGTACGACGGCTCGGAGACGAGCCGATGGGCCAGTTGCGAGCCGATCATGCCGGCGCCGACGATGAGCGTCGGGGTGGCCAGGGCCTCGCGCCGAATCGCCTCGCGCCGGCTGGTGACAAGGAAGAGGCGGGCGCCGCCGAGGTAGACCAGAGTGAACAGCCACAGGCGGGTGGCGAGCGCCACGGGATGGCTTCCGCCCAGGATCGAGTCAATCGAGATGGTCAGCATCGAGGCCAGCGACACGACGCCGAGGACGTTGTTGAAGGTCTCGAGCGCAGAGGCGTTGAGCCGGTCGTCGGGGGCAGGTCGGGCATGGAGCATGGCCAGGACTGCGATGCCGAACAGCAGCGCCACCCCGCTATCTGAGTGGGAGCGGTCAAGTGCGGGCCCGGCCAGCAGAGAGAGCGCGACCGTGACGCTGACGACCATGGCGTCAACGGCGAGGCGCAGCCGGGACCACTGCTGTGCGCCCACGAGCTGCGCCCACAGGCGCTCGCGCACCGAGCGGCTACGCGCCCGGAGCGGGGCAGTTGCCACCTCAGAGCTGGCGGGAAGGTAGTTCATGCGATTCTCGCGACCGGGAGGCCCCTCGGGATCAGCCCTGTGACCCCTGGACGGCTCGCGTTGGATCTCCAGCGCCCCGCCACCCCCTGGCTGCTGGGCCATGCGCGGCCAGTGATCGGAAAGGATACTCCGCGAACGGTCGGAATTGGAGCCATGATGAGGGTTTGCACCGGAATACTCGGAAGGAGCGTGTTCTGCTGCGCCCGCTGCCTGACGAGGAGTCATACGTTCTCACCCAGATTTCGGAGCATAGGGCAGGAGCCGGTTTGGGCAGAGAGCACACGTGTTTAATCGGTTCAGAGAGCTTTAAGTAGCGCAGTAATAACTACGTAAAACAATCGGCCGCCGCTGACGAGCACTTCCGGGTGCGCCGGCGCGCTGGCCGAATGTGCGATTTCGGACCGTGCGGACGGTGGCACTTCGGGCCGTGCGGACGGTGGCGACTTCGGGCCGTGCGGACGGCGTCACGGGCCAATGTTTGTCCGTAGGGCCAATGGCAGGGTCGTCCCGCGGCGGAAGACTGCTCTCCATGCTCACCTCCCACAGATCCTCTCGATTCCTCCTGGTGGCCAGCGGACGCAGCGAGGCCGGGGCCGCCGAGGCGGGACCGGTCGTCCGTCGCTACCGCCTGGCCCGTGTGCGCGTCAGCCCCGCGGCGGCTACGGG
>JBAQGP010000321.1:0-2113 GCA_049287845.1 Solirubrobacteraceae bacterium
GGGCGAGCCCCCATGACGCCGATCTCGGCCTGCGGCCACGCGAACACGTAGTCGGCGCCGAGATCCTTGGAGTTCATCGTGATGAAGGCCCCACCGAACGCCTTGCGCAGGATCACGGTGATCCGGGGCACGGTGGCCTGGGCAAAGGCGTGGACGAATGACGCACCCGCGCGGATGACCCCGGCGGACTCCTGCCGCATACCGGGCATGTAGCCGGGCGTGTCGACGAGTACCAGCAAAGGAATCCCGAAGGCGTCGCACTTGGAGACGAACCGCGCCCCCTTCTCAGAGCTGGCCACGTCGAGCACGCCACCGGTGTAGCGCGGCTGGTTGGCGACGACGCCGACGGTCCGACCGTCGAGGCGGGCGAACCCGGTGACCAGGTTGCGCGCCCAGCCGGCTGAGACCTCCAGCAGCTCGCCACCGTCCACGATCGCGCCGATGACGTCGCGGACGTCGTAGATGCGGCGCTGCTCGACCGGCACGATCGTCTCGGGATCCACGCCGCTGGGCGACCGCCGGCGGACGTGCGGAGCGGCGTCGCCGCTGTGGCTGGGCAGATAGCCCAGCAGTTCACGGGCGAGCGTCGCGGCATCGCTGTCATCACGGGCGACGAAGTGGCAGACACCGTTCTTCGCGTGCACCTTGGCTCCGCCGAGGGTCTCGGCGTCCACGACCTCGCCGAGCGCCTCGCGGACCACGCCGGGGCCGGTGAGGAACATGCTCGACTCCTCGGTCATCACGATCCAGTCGGTGAGCGCCGGCGAGTATGCGCCGCCGCCCGCCGAGAGCCCGGTGACGATCGAGATCTGCGGCACCTTGCCCGACAGCGCCACGGTGCGCTTGAAGATCCGCCCGTAGCCGCCGAGGGCACCGATCCCCTCCTGCATCCGGGCGCCGCCCGAGGACACGAAGCCCACCACCGGGGCGCGGCCACGCTCGGCCAACTCCAGGACGCGAGCGATGGTGTCGGCGTGGGGCTCGCCCAGCGAGCCACCCGCGTACCGCGGATCCTGGGCGTAGCAGAAGATCGGGCGGCCTCCGACGGTGCCCGAGCCGCCGAGCACGCCGTCGCCCTGCCGCGCCTTGTCACCCATCGCGGACGAGAGGACCTCGGTGCGGATGAGCTGAAGAGAGCCGGGGTCGCACAGCGCCTCCAGGCGCTCGAGCGGCGTCAGCGAGTCCGCTTGCGCGCTGCGGGCACTCTGCTGGAAGCGGCGGCCGCCGGGGACCGGGCGTTCGAGGAGCGCGCTCACGGGCGACCCCACTCGAGAACCGTGGCACCCCAGGTGAACCCAGCGCCGAATGCGCCGAGGAGCACCCGGTCACCCGGGGACAACATCCCTTCCCGTTCACTGAAGGCCAGCGCCAGCGGCAGCGTCGCCGCGGACGTGTTCCCGTATTGGCCGATGCAGTCGACCACCCGGCCGGGCGGCAGGCCCAGCCGCTCGCCCACGGCGGAGAGGATCCGGCCGTTGGCCTGGTGGTAGACGAAGAGGTCGATCTCGTCGAGCCCGATGCCGGCCGCCCGCACCGCCTGATGGGTGCACAGGGTGAGCCGTGCCACCGCCTCGCGGAAGGTCTCGTGGCCGCGCATCCGGATCTTGCCGTCGGAGCGATCGACCTTGATGTGGTCCGCGCCGGCGCCGTCGGAGCCGAGCACGACCGGGCCGATCCGTCCCTGCTCCGTCGTCTGCTCGAGCACCACCGCGCCCGCGCCGTCGGCGAACACCGCGGCCGTGGCGCGATCGTCGGGGTCGGTGATGCGCGACATGAAGTCCGCGCCGATCACGACGGCACAGCGCGCACGCCCCGCCTCGACCTGAGCAGCGCCGATCGCCAGCGCCGACAGGAACCCGGTGCAGGCCGAGCCGACATCGAACGCGCCGGCGCCGGTGGCGCCGAGGGCATGGGCGACCAGCGGCGCGGTGCCCGGCATGATCTCGTCGGGGGTGGTGGTGGCGACGATCACCAGATCGACGTCGGAGGCGGCGACGCCGGCGTGGGCCAGCGCGGCGCGGGCGGACTCGGTGGCGTGAGTCTCCAGGCGCTCGTCGGGCCGCGCCACGCGACGCGAGTGAATGCCGGTGCGCCGCGCGATCCAGTCATCATC
>JBAQGP010000322.1:0-9019 GCA_049287845.1 Solirubrobacteraceae bacterium
CGGTGATGTCGAGCGCGCCGCCGTTCGACAGCGGCTCCTCCTCCTGGAAGACGCCCTTGCCGAACGTGTGCGTGCCGACGACCGTCGCGCGATGGTGGTCCTGCAGCGCCGCCGTGACGATCTCCGATGCCGACGCGGTGTTCTTGTCGACGAGCACGACGACGGGGATCTTCGAGGAGATCGCATCGCCCGTCGCGGTCAGCGTCTCCGGCGCGACCTTGCGCCCGCGCGTCGAGACGATCGTGCCCTTGTCGATGAAGATGCTCGCGATCAGCCGCGCCTCTTCGACGAGGCCGCCGCCGTTCGCGCGCAGATCGAGCACGATGCCCTTCGCGCCTTTGTGCAGCTCGTGTTCGACGCCTTCGCGGACTTCGCCGTGCGCGCCGGGACTGAACGTCGCCAGCGCGACTACGCCGAGCTTCGTCCCGTTGACTACCTTTGTCAGCGACGCGACGACCGGCTCGGAGATCGTCGCGCGCGTCAGCGTCAGCGTGTTGAGCGTCTTGTGCCCGGCGCGCTTCTGCTCGACGCCGAGCTTCACATCGGTGCCCGGCGGCCCCTTGATCAGCGCGATCGCCTTTTCGGCCTGCACGCCCTTCAGCGAGCGGCCGTTGACGGCGACGATCTCATCCCCGACAGCGATGCCCGCGCGCGCGGCCGGCGAGCCGTCGAACACCTTTGCGATCGCGAGCCCCGCCCGAGCGGGCCCGACCGATACGCCGATCCCCGTGAAGCTCGGCGGCGAGTTGAATTCGCGGAATTCGTGCGGCGAGAGGTAGTGCGAGAAGCGGTCGCCGAGGCTCGCGACGGCGCCTGAGATCGAGCCATTCGTCAGCCGGCTCTTGACGATCGGGCGGTAGTAGTCGTTCGAGATTTTGGCGATCGCTTCGTTGACGACGCGCGTTTCGTGATCGGCCACGAATGCATTGCGCGCGAACTTCGGCAGATCTTCGGGGTGGCCGCCGAGATACACGCCGAGCACGAGCAGCACGGGCAGTGCGATCGCGAGCACCGCCAAGAGCGGCTGTCGTCGGCGGGAGGGCATCGGCCCCGCAGACTACGCGTCAGACCCTGAGAAAGCGCCGCAGCGAGATGCCCGATCCGGCCGCCGAGACGGCGATCGCGCAGCCCATCAGGATCGCTACGAGCAGCGGGAACGCGATCATGTCCGGCTGAGAGATCAGCTTGACGGTGTTCGCGAGCGGATCGACGAGCGTGACCTTGGCGAGCGCGAGCAGCCCGATCGCGGCGGCGCCGCCGACGGCGCCGAGGAACAGCCCCTCGAGCACGAACGGCCAGCGGATGAACCAATCGGTCGCGCCGACGAGCTTCATCACCTCGACCTCGCGCCTGCGTGAGAACAGCGACAGGCGGATCGTGTTCGAGATCAGCAGGATCGAGGCGAACACGAGCAGCGCCGCGAGCAGCGCCATCGTGATCTTGATCACGCGCGTCGCCGAGAGGATCGTGCTCGTCTCGGCCTGACGGTTCTGCACGTCGGCGATTGCGCCATCGGTGACCAAGCGCGTGCCGAGCGGGCTCGACTGGTCGAGCTCCGCGCGTACGAGCGCCGAGTTCTCGGGCTTGTCGGGCGTGATCCGGAAGATGTCCGGCAGCGGGTTGTAGCCGATCAGCGCGAACGCCTGCGGGTTGAGCTTCTTCTCCTGTTCGAAGCCCTGTTGCTTGGAGACGAACTGCATGCTCTTGACGTGCGGCGCGCGCTGCAGCTCGCCGCGCACGCGCGCGACTTCGGCGGGAGTCGCGCTCGTCGTCATGTCGACATCGACGAGCACGCGGCCGCGCACGTCGTTGGCCGCGCCGTTCGTCGCCTCGACTACGGGGATGAAGACGCCGAGCACGAGCGTCGTGACGAGCACCGATGCGAGCGCCGCGAAGCTCGGCACGGCATTGCGCTTGATCGAGCGGAAGGACTCTTTGAGGAAGAAGCCCGGCCTCACGTTGCTTCCTGTTTGAGCCGCACGCCGAGCTCGTCGGTGTTCTCCTCGCGCGCGCCGTAGAAGCCCGACGCCTCATCACGCACGATCCGTCCGCGCTTGAGCTCGATCACACGACGGCGCATGCGGTCGACCATCTCGTTGTCGTGCGACGCGACGAGCACCGTCGTGCCGGCACGGTTGATTCGGTAGAGCAGCTGCATGATCCCGATCGACGTCTCCGGGTCGAGGTTGCCCGTCGGCTCGTCGGCGAGCAGCAGCGGCGGGTGGCTGGCGAACGCACGCGCCACCGCGACGCGCTGCTGCTCGCCGCCGGATAGCTGGTGCGGGTAGTTGTGCAGCTTCGTCGAGAGACCCGTCAAGCGCAGGATGTCGGGCAGCGTCGCGCGGATCTGCTTGCGCGAGGCGCCCGTGACCTGCAGCGCGTAGGCGATGTTGTCGTACACCGTGCGCGTCGGCAGCAGCTTGAAGTCCTGGAAGACGACGCCGACGTTGCGCCGGTAGTACGGCACGCGCTTGCGCGGAATCTCATCCAGGACCTTGCCGGCGACCCGGATCATGCCGCTGGTCGCCTCGAGCTCCTTGATGAGCAGCCGCATCACGGTGGACTTGCCCGACCCGGTCGATCCCACGAGGAACACGAACTCGCCGCGCTCGATCGCAAAGGTCGCCTGGTCGAGGCCGACATCGCCGGCGTAGAGCTTGGAGACGTTGCGGAACTCGATGACCGGCCGGGCGGTGCGCGGCTGGCGCGTATCGGTCCGAGGATGCTGGTTTGAGGCCGCCTGAGCCCGGTCCCGGGTGCGGCCTGACAGTTTGTTTCGTGTAGCCATAGGGTGCGGCGCAGCGTAGCGGCAGCCCGCGGTGGTTGTCCTGTGCGAAGCGGGCTTGCAACGCGCTTTGCAGGTCTATTGAACCACGCCGCGACGACCCACCCCCGATGCTCCGCCCTGAGCGCTACCGTTGTCGACCAGTGGCAAAGATCTCTGTCAACACGCTGAAGAACGGGTTGCGGCTGCATCGCATCGAGGTCCCGGGCACGCGTGCGGTGACGATCCTGGCCGCCTTCGACGCCGGGGCCCGCACCGAGCGGCCCGAGGAGAACGGGATGGCCCATTTTCTGGAGCATCTTGTGTTCAAGGGTGGCGAGAAATACCCGACCTATCGCGACGTCAACGAGGCGGCCGAGAACATCGGCGCCGTCCTCAACGCCTACACCAGCCATGATCTGGTGGCCTTCCACATCACCGCCCGCGCCCAGAGCGGCCTGGACGCCGCCGATCTGCTCACCGATTTCGTGGCCCGCCCGCGGATCGACTCCGATGAGCTCAACCGTGAGCGCGGCGTCGTGGTCCAGGAGATCGCGCGCGCCGAGGACCAGCCGGCGGCGATCGCCGAGCAACTCATCGATGAGGCGGTGTTCGGCGATCATCCCTTGGGGCGCTCCGTGCTGGGCCCTGTCGAGCACCTGCGCGACACCTTCACCCGCGACGGGATCCTGGCCTTCCGTGGTCGCCGCTGGTCCACGTCCACGGGGGCGGCGTTTGCCGTCGGCAACCTCGAGGCCCTCGGTGACAACGGGGCACTCGACGAGCTGTTCGAGCGCTTCGCCCCCGCTCCGGAGCCCGAGCCCTTCGACGCCGCCCCGGCCCAAGCGCCACGCGTGCTCGTGCGGGAGCGGGACTCCAACCAGTCGCATCTGCGTATGTCCTACCGGCCGATGGTTGACGTCGCCAGTCCCAAGCAGCGGGCCGCCCTGATGGTGTACGGGACGCTCCTGGGCGGTTCAATGGGCTCGCGCCTGTTCGACGAGATCCGCGAGCAGCGCGGATTGGCCTACTCCGTCTCGGCCTTTCCGCATGCCTACGCCGACGTCCCAGTGCTCCAGCTCTCCGCCGGGCTGGAGTCCGGCAAGTGCATGGAGGCCTACCGCCGCATGCGCGACATCGTCTCCGAGCTGCGCACCGACGGTCCCACCGAGGCCGAGGTCAAGCGCGCTCAGGCTTACGCGGCGGGCGCCCGGACGCTGGCGTTCGAGAACACGGGGGCGGTGGCCCGCTACGCCGCCCAGCAGACCATCGTCTACGACGAGGATGGGGACCCCGAGGTCACGATCGAGCTGCTGGACAACGTCAGCTTCGATGAGGTGCGGGAAGTCGCCGCCGGTGTTGCCGACGAGCTGTCGATCGCCGTCGTCGGACCTCACACGGTGGAGGAGCTGGACACGGCCTGAGACGTTGGCTCGCCCCAGGACTGGTGCTGATCCTCTTGGCGGCGGCGATGACGCTGGGGCTGCTCGGCTCGTTGAGCCACACGAGCAACCATGACGCGCAGTTCGACGCCGGGTCCGCGGTCGTCTCCCCGCCCAAGAAGTCCCGCCCCACCCGCCGTCGCGGCCACGACCCGGCGCTGCTGAGCACGCGCGGCCAGCGCCCGGCTCTGTCGCCGGACGAGGTGCGCCTCCAGTCCGCACTGAACCAGGCGATGGGTCAGGCCGGGCGCCAGAGCGGCGCGCTCGTCTATGACCTGGACGCCGACGACGAGCTCTACGGGCTGCGCCCCAACGTCAAGCGTCCACCGGCGTCGGTGGAGAAGCTGTGGACGACCGCGGCGCTGATGGTCAAGCTGGGGCCCGACGCACGCCTGCACACGACGCTCCTCGGGACAGGGTCGCTGCGCCACGGCGTCTGGCACGGCAACCTGTACCTACGCGGCGGCGGCGACCCCACGTTCGGCGACCCCACGTTCAACCACGTGTGGGAGTTGGGCTACGGCCCCACCGCCAACGAGCTCACCCAGCAGCTCAGCCGCCGCGGGATCACGCGCGTCACCGGGCAGATCTACGCCGACGAGACGATGTTCGATCGCAAACGCGGCGGTCTCATGACCAACTATCTGCCGGACGTGCCCGACTTCGGTGGGCAGCTCAGCGCGCTCACCTATGACCACGGCAGCACCGTCCCGCATTACTCGCCCGCTGCCTTCGCCGCCCGCGAGCTGGCGCTGGTCATGCGGGGCTCACACATGGCGGTCAAGGCCTCGCGCAGCGAGCGCAGGACCCCGGCCGACGCCCAGGTCCTCGCCACGGTCAGCTCGCCGCCGCTGTCGGTGATGACGCGCCTGATGGATGTCCCGTCCGACGACCTCTTCGCGGAGCTGTTCGCCAAGCAGCTCGGCGTCCTCTTCGGCCGCGGCGGGTCGATCCATGACGGCGCGCAGGTCATCGGCCGGACGATCGCCGACTCCTACGGGCTGCACCCCACCATCCTCGACGGCTCGGGGCTGTCGCGCAACGATCGCTCCTCGCCACTGGAGGTGGTCGACCTGCTCAAGGAGGTGTGGGGCACAGCGGTGGGCCGTGTGCTGGTCGGGGCCCTGCCCACCGTCGGCAAGGAGGGCACGGTGCGGGGGATCGGCCTGAAGACCGCCGCGGTCGGAAACTGCGCCGCCAAGACCGGAACGCTGAACTACGTCACCAACCTGGCCGGCTACTGCCGCAGTCGTAGCGGCCACACCCTCGCCTTCGCGCTGTTCGTCGACGGTCCGGACAACGGCACCTCCGTGCTTCTGGAGAGCCGGATGATCGGCGCGATCGCGCGTTATTGACGAGCGTCGGCCCCACCTGCACAATCGGAGTCGTACGTGCAGCTGGCCGCCGCTCTCAACCTCGGTGAGATGCAGCACTACCTGAATCGGATCAGCGACCGCTGGCCGCTACAGGTGGTGATGCTCGGTGGCGCGCGGGTCGACGACGCCCGCGGCGCCCCGCCCCAGCGCGAGCGCGGGCCCGAGTATGTGGTGGTGCTGGTCTCGCGCGCGTTTGAGGGGATGCCCTGGCTCGAGCGTGTCTACCAGGCGACCTCGCTGTGGGACGGGATGGAGATGGGCGACGGCGCGGACGTGCACTGCTACACCCTCGAGGAGTTCCAGCGCAAGCGGGTCCACACCCCCCGGGTCAAGGCGGTGGCCGAGCGCGGCATCCTGCTCTTCGAGGATTCAGACCCGCTCTATCCGCTGCCGCCCGACGTACAGCACGAAGGCACTGGCGGCGAGCGCGGCGAGGACCGGCCCGACCAACGGCTCTAACTGATCGCGACCATCCGCTCGATCGGTACCCGTGCCCGATCGGCGATCGGGGCGGGCACCTTGACCTCGTGCACGCCGTCACGCAGCGCGTCGCGGAGCTTGGGCAGCGTGATCATCTTCATGAAGCGGCACGACGCGGCCTCGTTGGCGGCGATGAAGTCGGCGCCGGGAGCCGCCTGGCGCAGCGGATGCAGCATCCCGGTCTCGGTGGCCACGATCGCCGTGGCGCCGACGCCCCCCGCGACGCTGGAGCCCAGCGAGCGGGCATAGCCCAGCATCCCGCCGGTGGAGAGCATGTGCACGCCCTCTGAGGAGATGTCTCCGGCGGCGACGTACTCCATGACGCTCGTCGAGCAGCCGCACTCGGGGTGGATGAGGAAATCGGCGCTCGGGTGCGCGGCGCGGACCCTGGTGATGTCCGTCGGCGTGATCCCGGCGTGCACGTGGCACTCCCCGTCCCACACGTGCATCGGTCGGCCCAGCGTCTTCTCCACGTAGGCCCCGAGGAACATGTCGGGGCCGAACAGGATCTCGGTGTCCTCGCCGTGGGTGCGGTAGATGTGCTGCACCACCTGCACGGCGTTGGCCGACGTGCAGCAGTAATCGGTCTCGGCCTTGATCTCCGCGGTGGTGTTGACGTACATGACGACGACCGCGTCTGGATGCCGGGCCTTCCACTCGCGCAGCTGCGGCGCGGTGATCGAGTCCGCGAGCGAGCAGCCCGCATCCGGGTCCGGGATCAGGACCTGCTTGTCGGGACACAGGATCGAGGCGGTCTCAGCCATGAAGTGCACGCCGCAGAATGCGATGGTGCCGGCGTCGGAGGCCGCCGCCTGCTGGGAGAGCCCCAGCGAGTCGCCGACGTAGTCAGCGACGTCCTGGATCTCCGGCAGCTGGTAGTTGTGGGCGAGGATCACGGCCCCGCGGGTCGCCGCCAGCTCGCGCACCTCGTTCTGAAGGGCGGGGATGTTCTCGAGCATCAGCGGCGCCTCGGAGGCGCTGAGCATGGGCAGGTTCATGGCAATGGGGTGAGGAGGAGGGAGAGATCGAGGGCCGGCGCGCTATGGGTCAGTGCGCCCACCGAGATGAAGTCTACGCCCGTGCTCGCGACCTCCCGGAGCGTCTGCAGCGTCACTCCGCCGCTGGCCTCGAGCTCGGCGCGGCCGGCCACGTGCGCCACCGCCTCGCGCAGATCCGCGGGGCTCATGTTGTCCAGCAGCAGCCTCGGAGCCCCCGCGGCCAGTGCCTCGTCGACCTCGCCCAGGTCGCGGCATTCCACCTCGAGCGGCAGATCCGGGGCCTGCTGGCGGGCCCGGCGGACCGCGGCGCCGACCCCGCCGGCCAGCGCGGCGTGGTTCTCCTTGATGAGGATCGCGTCGTAGAGGCCGGCACGGTGATTGGCGGCGCCGCCCGCGGCCACCGCGGCCTTCTCCAGCGCCCGCAGCCCCGGCGTCGTCTTGCGGGTGTCGAGAATCCGCGCGCCGGTCCCCTCGATGGCCTGGACGGCCCGGGCCGCCATCGTGGCCACGCCCGACAGCCGCTGCAGGAAGTTCAGCGCCGTGCGCTCCCCGGACAGCAGCGCCCGCGCGCGACCCTCGATCTGCAGCACGTCGCCGCTCTCGCGCCAGACGCCCTCGGCCACCACGCGGGTGAATGTGGCGTCCCGATCAAGCGACCGGAACACCTGCTCGGCCACGTCGAGGCCGTAGATGACGCCCGAGGCCTTCTGGCCGATGACCGCCTGGGCGCGGGTCTGGGCGGGGACGGTGGCGGCGGTCGTCACATCCCCATCGCCGAGATCCTCGGCGAGCGCGCGGGCGACCAGATCAGCGGAACCAGCGGTCGGCGCATCCATGCCCGCCGAGGATAGGACGAGAAGATTCCCCACGAATTGTCACCATCTGGTTATGGTTGGTCGGATTTACGACCTAAGGGGGTTTGATTTGCGTCGGATTGGAAGTCGGACAGGGGTTGCAGCTACGGTCATGGTGGTCGCGCTGGTCTCCGCGTCGGGGGCGATGGCCAAATCGCTCACCAAGGTGGTCTTCGCCGGGCCATCGCCGGCGGTCAACAAGGTGGCGGCGAAGCTCGTTCCCAAGAACTTCATCAAGACCTTCAACCCGGACGTCAACGCCTTCTTCAACAAGAAGACGACGATCCACGTCGGGGATACGGTCTCGTTCCAGCTTCTGGGCTTCCACGACGTCGACCTGCCGGGCAAGGCGGGTGCACCGCTGCCCTTCATCGTTCCCGGCCAGACGCTCGTCAGCGGCGTCAACGACGCCGCCGGCAACCCGTTCTGGTTCAACGGCAGGGTTCCCATGGTGGGGATCAACACGGCGCTGCTGGCACCGTCCAAGGCAAAGGCCTACAGCGGCACCCAGCGCCTGGTCAGCGGGCTGCCCGTCGGCAAGCCCAAGCCGTTCAACGTGAAGTTCACGAAGCCCGGCACCTACAAGTTCTTCTGCGACATCCATCCCGGCATGGTGGGAACGGTCGTGGTCAAGCCCGCGGGCAAGCCGATCCCGACGGCCAAGCAGGACGCCAAGGCGCTCAACGCCCAGGCGACAGCCGCCATCAAGGGCGCCCTGAAGGCGTCCAAGGCCAAGCTGCCGGCCGACACGGTCAGCCTGGGCGAGTCCGCTCCAGGCGGCGTCGAGCTCTTCTCGATGTTCCCGGCCACGCTGACGGTCAACGCCAACACGACGGTGACCTTCCAGATGTCCAAGGACAGCTTCGAGACCCACACCGCCACCTTTGGCACCAACTCGGTGCTGACGGCGCTGGCCAAGGGCTTCACGGGCGTGACCTTCCCGGCGCAGGGTGTGTTCCCGAGTGATCCGACCCAGCCGGTCACGGAGTCGCTGACCGCCCACGGGGACGGTTTTGCCAACACGGGCGTCCTGGACACCAATCCGAAGTCGACGACGATCCCCTCATCGGGGAAGATCGACTTCACCCAGGCGGGGACGTATCAC